>CAMLCW010000284.1 GCA_946478645.1 uncultured Variovorax sp. | reverse complement strand
CGCGCGGAAGTCGTCCATCGCCGCCTTCTTCATCGCGTCGACCGCCGCCCAGTCGCCCGCCCTGGCTTCGGCCGAGGCGTACACCGCGGCCAGCGCGCGCCGCGTCGACAGTGCCAGCGCGCGGAACTGCTGGCGCTGCGCGTCGAAGCGCGCGTATTCCATGCGCGCCGCCTCGCCGGCCTCGCGCGCGAGCCACGCCGCGCCGCCGATGCGCTCGACCGCCGTGGCGTACGACTCGTTGAAGACGGTGTCGCCGGGCACGTAGAGCACCTGGTGCGCGAGTTCGTGGAACACGATGCGGGCCAGTTCGCCCTCGGGGTAGCCGATGAAGGTCGAAAGCAGCGGATCGCCGCCCGCCCAGTTCATCCAGCCGAGCGTGGAATACGCCGGCACCGGGTACACGGCGGCTTCGAGGCCCTTCGCGCGCTGTGCCTCGGCCTCGGCGCGCGCCGCGGCCTCGTCGTAATAACCGCGGTAGCCGACGCAGCCCGCCACCGGAAAGCACCAGGTCTCGAGCGTGAGCGAGTACGGTGGCGCGGCCACCACGTTCCAGACCGCGGCGCGGCGCTTCAGGTCGGCGTAGGCGGTGTAGCTCGGGTTGTCGGGCAGCGCCAGCGCGCTCACGGCGAAGCGGCGGATGCGCTGCGCGAGCGCGAGCTTGGCCTTGAGCGCCTCGGAGGCGCTGGGGTCGGCGAGCCAGTCGGGCACCGGCCGGGCCGCCCGCATGATGCCGAGGTGGCCGCTCGCCGACTGCCAGTAGTAGCCCAGGTCGGCGCAGCCCCCGAGGAGCAGCAGCGTGCCGGCGAGTGCGGCGGCGGCAGCGGCCCGCCTCACGCGCGTTCCACCTCCACCAGGCAGTCGTAGAAGGTCGGGCCGCGGCCGATGTCGGTCAGGCGCTGGCTGGTGAGCTGGTTGACGTTGGTACCGTCCAGGCCGAACTTGCGCCACCAGATGCCCATGCCGTGCACCACGCCGGGCCGCGCACGGCGCGAGATCTCGGCGCGGCAGCGGTGCTCGCCGCGGGCGTTGAAGACGCGCACCGTGGCGCCGTCCTCGATGCCGCGCGCGGCCGCGTCGTCGGCATGGATCTCGAGCAGCGGCTCGCCCTCGATCGCGCGCAGGCTCCGGACGTTGACGAAGGTCGAGTTGAGGAAGTTGCGTGCGGGCGGCGAGATCATCGCGAGCGGGAACGCGGCCGAACTGCCGGCCGGCTCATGGTTCGGCACATGGTCGGGCAGACCGTCGAGCCCCTGCGCCTCCAGGCGCGCACTGAAGAACTCGCAGCGGCCCGACGGTGTCGGAAAGCGGCCTTCGGCGAAGGGCGCCTCGGGCAGCGCGAGGCTGGCGAAGCCCCGGGTGCGCAATGCGTCCTGGTCGATCGCGCCGGGCGCAAAGGCCGCCCGGCACAGCGCCTCGTCGTCGTCCGAGAAACAGGGCTCGTCGAAGCCCATGCGGCGCGCGAGCTCGCGGAACACCCAGGCGTTGCTGCGCGCCTCGCCGCGCGGCGCGACCGCGGGGCGGTTCAGCAGCACGTCGGTGTGGCCGTAGCTGCAGTGGATGTCCCAGTGCTCGAGCTGCGTGGTGGCGGGCAGCAGGTAGTCGGCGTAGTCGGCGGTGTCGGTGCGGAACTGCTCGAGCACCACGGTGAACAGGTCTTCGCGCGCGAAGCCCGCCACCACCTTGCCCGACTCGGGCGCCACCGCGACCGGATTGCTGTTGTACACGACGATGGCCTTGATCGGCTTCTCGCGGTCGGAGAGCGCATCGCCGATGGTGCTCATGTTGATGGTGCGCGGCCGCCGGCCCGCCAGCAGGTCTGGCCGCTGCAGCGCCGCGCGGTCGGCCGGAAAGTGGCCCGAGCTGCTCAGCAGCAGCCCGCCCGCGCGGTCGCGCCAGGCGCCGACGAGCGCGGGCAGGCAGGCGATCGCACGCGCCGCGTTGCCGCCGCCGTGCACGCGCTGCATGCCGTAGTTGAGCCTGATCGCGGCCGGCTTGGTGGTTCCGTAGTCGCGCGCCAGCGCGACGATCTGCGCCTCGGGCACGCCGCAGACGGCGGCCGCGCGCGAGGGCGGCCATTGCAGCGCGCGCTCGCGCAGCTGTTCCCAGCCGAGCGTGTGGCGCGCGATGTAGTCGTGGTCGAGCCAGTCGTGCACGATGAGTTCATGCATCAGCGCCAGGGCCAACGCGGCGTCGGTGCCTGGCAGCAGCGCGATGTGCTCGTCGCACTTGTCGGCGGTTTCGGTGCGGCGCGGATCGATGCACACCAGGCGTGCGCCGGCGCGCTTGGCCGCCTGGGCATGGCGCCAGAAATGCAGGTTGCTGGCGATCGAGTTACTGCCCCAGATCAGGATCAGCTTCGCCTCGGCGAAGAATTCGATCCGCATGCCGACCTTGGCGCCGTAGGTGTAGACCAGGGCCTCGCCGCCGGCCATCGAGCAGATCGTGCGGTCGAGCAGCGAAGCGCCGAGCTTGTGGAAGAAGCGCCGGTCCATCGATTCGCCCTGCACCAGTCCCATCGTGCCGGCGTAACTGTAGGGCACAATTGTTTCTGGATCTTTCTGAAATGTGCGCAGTTGCGCGGCGATGGCGTCGAGTGCGCTGTCCCAGCTCACCGGTGCGAACTGCCCGCTGCCCTTGGGGCCGGTGCGCTTCATCGGCTGGACCAGGCGCTCGGGATGGTCGTTGCGCTCGATGTAGCGCGACACCTTGGTGCAGAGAACGCCCGCCGTGTGCGGATGGGCCGGATTGCCCTGCAGCTTCACGGCCACGCCGTCCTGCACGGTGGTGACCAGGGCGCAGGTGTCCGGACAGTCGTGCGGACAGGCGCCGAGCACGGTGGACGTGGTGGGGAGAACAGCAGCAGTGGGACCAGAGACCGGAGCATCGACCATCCGGCGAGTCTAAAGTTTTCCAGCTTGTGGCGCGGAGGCGCGCAGAGGAGGTTTTCACCATGATGAATCGCAGGCATTTCTCGGTGGCCGCGGGCGCGGCGTCGCTCGGCGGCTTCCAGTGGGCCCGGGCCCAGGGCGAAGCGCCGCTGGTGCTGGGCCAGTCGGCCGCCTTCACGGGGCCGGCCGCGCAGCTCGGCATCCAGTTCCACCAGGGCGCCAAGCTGTTCCTCGACCAGTACAACGCGCAGCCGGGGCGTCGCAGCGTGGTGATCAAGAACCTCGACGACGGCTACGAGCCCGACCGCTGCGCGGCCAACACGCAGAAGCTTATCGAGGAAGACGTTTTCGCGCTCTTCGGCTACATCGGCACGCCCACGAGCATGGCGGCGCTGCCGCTGGCGGTGAAGGAGAAGGTGCCGTTCATCGCGCCGTTCACCGGCGCGATGTCGCTGCGCGAGCCGTTCCACCGCAACGTGTTCCACCTGCGCGCCTCCTACAACGACGAGACCGCGCTGATCGTGAAGCAGCTCACCCACCTGGGCCTGAAGAAGATCGCGGTCTTCTACCAGAACGATGCCTACGGCAAGGCCGGGCTCGACGGCGTGACGCTGGCGCTGTCGCAGCAGCAGCTCAAGCCGCTGGCGCTCGCGACCGTGGAACGCAATTCGGTGGATGTGGCGCAGGCGGTCAAGAGCATCGTGGCCGCACGGCCCGACGCGGTGGTGCAGGTGGGTGCGTACAAGGCCTGCGCGGCCTTCATCCGCGAGGCGCGCAAGGCGGGCTATGGCGGCACCTTCTTCAATGTGTCCTTCGTCGGCACGCAGGCGCTGGCCGACGAGCTCGGCAAACAGGGCGCGGGCGTGATGGTGACGCAGGTCGTGCCCTCGCCCTACAACCCGGCGAACGCGATCACGCGCGAATTCGGCGACGCGGTGAAGAAGGCCGGCGCGGGCGCGAGCGCCAACTTCTCGAGCCTCGAAGGCTACCTGGCGGCCAAAGTGCTGGTCGAGGGCCTGCGCCGCGCGCCGGGCAAGCCCACGCGCGAGGGCCTGATCGCCGGGCTCGAGAGCATCGACCGCCAGCCCTTCGGCGGCTTCGAGGTCTCGTTCTCGCCGCGCAACCACGTGGGCTCGAAGTTCGTCGAGCTGTCGATGATCACGGGCGACGGGCGGATCAGGACCTGAGGCCGTCCACGGCCTGGAACATCGCCTGCCGTGTCTGGCTGACGACCTGTCCGCGCCAGGCGTCGGTGTCGGTGTAGAAGGCCTCGCGCATGCGTGCGCGGATGGCGTCGGCCAGGTCGGCCGGCGCTTCGGGGTGCTTGTGCAGCCAGTGGTCGGCGCGCAGCGCCCCGGTGACCTCCAGCATCGGCAGCGTGCCGTACTCGAGCGCGATGCCGGTGTATTCGGCCCGCGGGCATTCCTGGTACGCGGCATCCCACATCAGCCCGCGCAGCAGCGCCGAGCTGGAAGAGCCGTCGTAGATCGAGGTGACCGGCGCCGCAGGCGTGCCCCACCAGGCATTGGCGCGCGCATAGGCCGCCGGGTCGTCGCGGCAGGCGAAGATGCGTTCGCCGATGCCGTTCGGGCCCAGGCCCGTGTGCAGGTCGATCCATGCGAGCCGGCGCGCGCCGCCGGCATGCCGGCGCAGCACCTCGCGCAGCGTCCGGTTGCTCCAGGTCGGCGCGGTGCCGCCGAAGAACAGGCCGTCGTCGAACTGGTACTGGCCGCTCGTGACCGCCGCCTGGTAGGCGGTGGCGCCATGCGTCTCGATCCACCGGTCGATCGCGGCCTGGTTCTCGGGCGTGGGCGGCCAGGTGTCGGGGACGAGCAGCGGATGCAGGCTGGCGTAGGCCTCGTTGGCGGGCAGCGGCGGCCTGGAGAAATCGATGAAGTTGCGGTTGAGGTCGACGTTCTCGTGCGTGACGCGGCGGCCGTGCGAAAAACCGTGCGGGTTCAGCGCATGGACGTACAGCACCGCCACGCCCTGCGCGCGCGCCTTCTCGCGCCACTCGGCGTCGTGCAGCGCGAACACCTGCACGCCGCTGCCGCAGTGACCCTCGACGCCATGGCAGGCGCTGGTCACGATGAGCAGGCGCTCGGCGCCGGGCTCGCCGTCGAGCGCCACGTCCATCGACAGCGCCTCGCCGTCGCGGCCCTTCTCGGGGTGCGCATGCGCCTCGACCGCGAGGCCCGCGCTCACGCAGGCCTGCAGGAATTTCTGGCGCGCCTGCGCATAGCGGGGCGAGAACGCCTCGCCGATGCCGATCAAGACGCCGCTCCCTCGGGCCGGGGCGCGAGGAACTGCTCGGCGATCTGCACCCAGCAGGTGGCGCCCAGCGGGATCAGGTCGTCGTTGAAGTCGTAGCTCGCGTTGTGCAGCGTGCACGGGCCCTCGCCGTGGTGCACGTCGCGGTGCGAACCGTCGCCGTTGCCGATGAAGGCATAGGCGCCGGGCTTGGCCTGCAGCATGAAGGCGAAGTCTTCGGAGGTCATGGCGGGCTCCTGCTTGAGCACGTTCTCGGGGCCGACGATGCCGCCCATGACGCGGCGCGCGAAATCGGCCTCGGCCTCGGTGTTGACCGTGGGCGGGTAGTAGCGCTCGAAGCGGAACTCGCAGGTGGCGTCATGCGCGGCGCAGATGTGCTCGCTGACCTGCTTCATGCGCGCCTCGATCATGTCGAGCACTTCGAGCGAGAAGGTGCGCACCGTGCCCGACAGCTCGCAGTTGTCGGGAATCACGTTGATGGTTTCGCCCGCATGGATGGTGGTAACCGAGATCACGGCCGAGTCGGTCGGCTTCATCTTGCGCGTGAGGATGGTCTGGAAGGCCTGCACCATCTCGCAGGCGATCGGCACCGGGTCGATGCCGGTCTGCGGCAGCGCCGCATGGCCGCCCTTGCCGACGACCTTGACGTGGAACTTGTTGCCCGATGCCATCACCGGGCCGGGGCTCACGGCGAACTGACCGGCCTTCATGCCGGGCCAGTTGTGCATGCCGAACACCGCGTCCATCGGGAACTGCTCGAACAGCCCCTCCTTGATCATCTCGCGCGCGCCGCCGCCGCCCTCTTCGGCGGGCTGGAAGATCAGGTAGACGGTGCCGTCGAAGTTGCGGTGCTTCGCGAGGTGCTGCGCCGCGGCCAGCAGCATGGCCGTGTGGCCGTCGTGGCCGCAGGCGTGCATCTTGCCCTGGTGCCTGCTCGCATGCGCGAAGGTGTTGAGTTCGGTGACGGGCAGCGCGTCCATGTCGGCGCGCAGGCCCACGGCGCGGTTGCTGGTGCCGTTCTTGACGATGCCCACCACGCCGGTGGTGCCCAGGCCCCGGTGGATCGGGATGCCCCATTCGGTGAGCTTGCCGGCCACCACGTCGGCGGTCCGGACTTCTTCGAAGCAGAGTTCGGGATGGGCATGGAGGTCGCGCCGCACGGCCGCGATGCCGGCCGCCTGCGTGACGAGCGAGTCGATGAGTTTCATGGGCACAGTCTAGGCTTTGCGAGGACGCTCGCAAAGCGCGTGCCCAGGCAAACCCTTAGCGCCCGATGCGCTTCAGATAGTCCGCGCGAGCGGCCAGCGCGGTGTCCGGAAAATCGGTGAAGACGCCGTCCACGCCGAGCCGGTAATAGGCCGCGTACTCGTTGCGCGGCTCCTTGTCGTAGTCGGCGGCCAGCCGGCGCGCTTCGTTGCGGAAGGTGAAGGGGTGCACGAACAGGCCTGCCGCGTGCGCATCGGCCACCAGCCGCGTGGGCGTG
>CAMLCW010000283.1 GCA_946478645.1 uncultured Variovorax sp. | reverse complement strand
TGGCGGTGGCGGTGGCGGTGGCGGCGGCGGCGGCGGTGGCGGCGGCGGCGGCGGTGGTTTGGGCGTCCACTCCTGCGCGGGCTCGGGGATCGCGGCCTCGCCTTCCGGCGGTGGTGGCGGTGGCGGCGGCGCAGCGGTGTTGTCGGGCAGCCTGGAGGTGTCGTCGGCCCAGCGCTCGGCGCCCGTCTTGATGTCGAAGGTGGTCATCGCACCTTCGGCCAGGATGATCGGCACCGTGCCGACCACCGGCACCGCGGCCATGATGCCTTCGATGCGCCGCCGCTCCGTGAAGCCGGCCAGGCCCCGCAGCCGATCGCCCAGCCCCGTCAGGCCCACGAGGTCGGCCTCCGCCGCGGCGTCGCGCAACTGCTGCGCGGCGTCGGAATACTGCTTGAGCGTGGCCTTGATGTCCTTCTCCGCGCTGGCGAGTCCCAGCACGAAGCCCAGCGAGCCGGCCACGAAGGCGCCGGCCCCGCCGCCCATGCCGGTGCCCGGGCTGAAGGTATGCAGCGTCGCCTGCTTCACTTCGATCGGAAAAGCCTGGATGTCGGGCGAGACGCCGTTCGACAGCTTCACGCCCAGCGCGGTTTCCACGGCCACGCCGACGAAGTTGTTCACGGCCAGCGACAGCGCGCTGTCGATGCTCATGCCCATGAAGGTCGAGCGCGTCATGCCGAGGTTGGCTTCGCTGTTGGTGCCGATGTAGCCGCTCGAGTTCGGCCCCAGCACCGTGGTGTTCGAGCCTGCCGAGATGGCGTCGATGTTGCCGACCGCCATCATCTCGAGCCCGGTGTTGCTCATCAGCTTGATCTTGTTGGCCATCAGGTGCAGCGGCCCCTTGGGCACCGTGATGTACTTCGAGTTCGCGCCGGTCACGAGCCAGTCGATGTGGCCGGCCTCGAAGGTCATGTTCGCGGCCTTGTAGGTCACGTTGCCGGTCACCGTGATGGTCTGGTTGCCGACCACGTCGCGCGTCTCGCCAGCGCGAGAGACGTCGGTGCGCGCGCCGGTCACGTCGCTCAGGCTGGTGCCCGTGACGATCGTCTTGTCGTCGGTGTCGACGAAGCTGGTGCGGTTGCCCACCACCTGGTTGTTCTGGTTGCCCTTGACGGTGTTCTTCTGGTCGACCACCACCATATTGGTGTCGTTGCGCGTGACCGTGCTCTTGCGGTCGCGGTCCACGAGCGTGGTCTGGTCGCGCTTCACCGTCACCGTCTGGTCGCGGTCCACCGTGGTCGAGTCGTCGAGCTCCACGCTGCGGCTCATGTTGCGCTCGGCGTGGATGTTGATGTTCTCGGCGCCCTTCTTGTCCTCGAACATGATCTCGTTGTAGTTCGCGGGACCGCCGCCGGGCGTGGAGCGGGTCTTGAAGCCGCTCTGCGTGGGCGACTTGTAGGGAATCGGCTGGTCGTCGTTGTAGACCCGGCCCACGATCACCGGCCGGTCGGGGTCGCCGTTGAGGAAGTCGACGATCACCTCCTGGCCGATGCGCGGGATGAAGTACCCGCCCCAGCCCTTGCCGCCCCAGGGCTGCGACACGCGCACCCAGCAGGTCGACTTCTCGTTGCTCTCGTCGTAGCGGTCCCAGTGGAAGTGGACCTTCACGCGGCCGTGCTCGTCCACGTGCAGCTCGTCGCCAGCAGGGCCGACCACGATGGCGGTCTGCGGCCCGGGCATGGTCACGCGCGGCGTGAGCCGCGGCGGCCGGAAGGCACGCTCCATCGGCAGCGCGGTGATCAGGAACGCGCTGGTGCCGGGCTGCGAGGTGTTGAGCAGCGGCGTGCCGGCGATCAGGTCCTCGAGCACCTGCAGCGTGTCGGCGTTGACCGCATCGTCGCGCAGCACATCGGCCAGTGCCGCCTGCACATGCCACGGCTGCGCCGCGCCGGCATCGACGCTTTCATGGCCGGGGTGGCTCACCATGAAGGTGCAGGCCGCGATCACGTAGTCGCCGTTGCGACTGCCGTCGGGATCGCCCTCGAACTTGAAGCTGCGCCCCGCGGCCACGTCGGGCCAGCTGGTGAGGGCCCAGTGGCGGTCGCGGCGCGCATTGAGCTCTTCGCCGCGCCACTTGGTGCGGTTCTCTCCGTCGTCGCCGGTGAAGTAGCCGCCCGGGAACTCGAACGCCTCGAAATCGGCGAGCTCATGGTCGTCGCTCGCGTCGATCTCCACGCCCAGCTTCTTCTTGATCGCCTTGAAGTCGCTGTCGCGCGAGGCCTGCTTGCCGGTGTCGAACTGGCGCGCGCTCACCCAGCGCGAGATCTCGCCGTGCCGCGCCTCGCTCGCGCCGTCGAGCGCGTAGTGCAGCGTGTCCATTACCGGCAGCTTCTCGTGCGCGAGGTCGCTCGCGTCCGACAGGTGCATGGTGCCCGGCGCATCGTGCGCGTCGAACCAGTAGTAGATGCCTTCGTCCTCGAGCAGGCGCGACAGGAACTGGTAGTCGCTCTCCTGGTGCTGCACGCAGTAGCGCCGCGGCTGGTGCGTGCCGATCACGTTGCCGGCCTTGGTCTTCTTGAAGCGCTTGATCGGGCTGTCCTCGAACACCGCGTCGAGCACCTCGAGCACCTTCTTGTCCTGCAGGATGCGCGAATTGGTGCGCTTGGTCAGAAGCCAGAACCACGAGCGCAGCGTGATGCGGTATTCGAAATGCCGGCCCACGTGCCCGCTGCGCACGAAGCGCACCGCATGTCCCTGGCAATGCCGCTCGTGCGCGCCGCCCTCGGCGTCCTCGAACCCGATCACCACGTCGAACGCGCGCCCGAGAATGTCCTTGGCATCGATCGCCTTGTTCGTCGAGAGCACCGTGAGCTCGTAGCTCGACGGGCGCGCCAGCGCCTCGTGGCCCACGATGCGCCAGAACATCAGGTCGTCCTTGGCGGGTGAATCGGATTCGATGCGGAACGCGTGGTCGGCCATGGGGTTCTCTTGTGGGAAGCCTCGGAAGCTGTCGGTCAATCGAAGGCGTAGGTGAAGTCGGCGTCCTTCACGTCGAGCGCCACGCGGCGGATCTCGCCCCCGGACGCCAGCCGCTGCAGGTACTCGACCGAGATCGTGGGCAGCACGGTGTTGGTCAGGATCGCGTCGATCACGCGGCCGCCCGACTCCGGGTCCTGGCAGCGCGCGACCACCTGGTCGACCACGGCGTCGCTGTACTCGAACGGCACGCCGTGGTTGGTCTCGACGCGCTTCTTGATGCGGCCCAGCTGCAGCCGCACGATCTTCTTCATCATCTCGGGCGACAGCGGGTAGTAGGGAATGGTGACGATGCGGCCCAGCAGCGCGGGCGGGAACACCTTCATGAGCGGCCCCTTCAGCGCATCGGCCAGCGCGTTCGGGTCGGGCAGCAGCTCGGGGTCGCGGCACATGCTCATCACGAGCTCGCTGCCGGCGTTGGTGGTGAGCAGGATGATCGTGTTCTTGAAGTCGATCATGCGGCCCTCGCCGTCCTCCATCCAGCCCTTGTCGAAGACCTGGAAGAAGATCTCGTGCACGTCGGGGTGCGCCTTCTCGACCTCGTCGAGCAGCACCACGCTGTAGGGCCGGCGGCGCACCGCCTCGGTCAGGATGCCGCCCTCGCCGTAGCCCACGTAGCCCGGGGGCGCGCCCTTGAGCGTGGAGACGGTGTGCGCCTCCTGGAACTCGCTCATGTTGATGGTGATGATGTTCTGCTCGCCGCCGTACAGCGCCTCGGCCAGCGCGAGTGCGGTCTCGGTCTTGCCTACGCCCGAGGTGCCGCAGAGCATGAACACGCCGATCGGCTTCTGCGGGTTGTCGAGCCGTGCGCGCGAGGTCTGGATGCGGCGCGCGATCATCTCGAGCCCGTGCTTCTGGCCGATGACGCGCTGGTTCAGCGTGTCGGCGAGCTTGAGCACCGCCTCGACCTCGTTCTTGACCATGCGGCCGACGGGAATGCCGGTCCAGTCGGCCACCACCGAGGCCACGGCCTGCTCGTCGACCGAGGGCAGGATCAGCGGCGACTCGCCCTGCACGGCGTGGATCTTTTCTTGCAGCGCATGCAGCTCTTCAAGCAGCGCGGCGCGGTTCTCGCTCCCTCCCCCCTCGGGGGAGGGTTGGGGTGGGGGCAGCGGCGCATCAACGGCCGACGTTGATTGCGAAGCCGTCGAGCCCCCTCCCCTGCCCTCCCCCGGAGGGGGAGGGAGTGACGCGTCGACCGGTTTGTTCCCCGCGCGCAGTTTGCTGCGCAGTTCCAGCAGCCGGTCGACCAGCCCCTTCTCCTCCTGCCAGCGCGCATTGAGCGCCACCAGCTGCGTCTTCGACTCGTCGAGCAGCGTCGCCACCTGCGCAGCGCGCTTCGTCACGTCGATGCCGATGGCTTCCTCGCGGCCGATGATCTCCTGCTCGACCGTGAGGCCCTCGATGCGGCGCATGCAGTCTTCCACCTCGGGCGGCGTGGCGTGCTGCGACACGGCCACGCGCGCGCAGGCGGTGTCGAGCAGGCTCACGGCCTTGTCGGGCAATTGCCGCGCGGGAATGTAGCGGTGGCTCAGCTTGACGGCCGCCTCGATCGCCTCGTCGAGCAGCTGCACGCGGTGGTGCTTCTCGAGCACGCTGGCCACGCCGCGCAGCATCAGGATCGCTTTGGTCTCATCGGGCTCGGGCACCTGCACCACCTGGAAGCGCCGCGTCAGCGCCGGGTCTTTCTCGATGTACTTCTTGTACTCGGCCCAGGTGGTGGCGCCGATGGTGCGCAGGTTGCCGCGCGCGAGCGCGGGCTTCAGCAGGTTGGCCGCGTCGCCGGTGCCGGCCGCGCCGCCCGCGCCCACCAGCGTGTGGATCTCGTCGATGAAGAGAATGATCGGCGTGGGCGAGCTCTGCACCTCGTCGATCACCTGGCGCAGCCGCTGCTCGAACTCGCCCTTCATGCTCGCGCCGGCCTGCAAGAGGCCGATGTCGAGCGTGAGCAGCTTCACGTCCTTGAGCTGCGGCGGCACGTCGCCGCGCGCGAGGCGCTGCGCAAAGCCCTCGACTACCGCGGTCTTGCCCACGCCGGCCTCGCCGGTCAGCAGCGGGTTGTTCTGGCGCCGGCGCATCAGGATGTCGACGATCTGGCGGATCTCCTCGTCGCGCCCGGTCACCGGGTCCATCTCGCCCTTCTTGGCCTTCTCGGTCAGGTCGACCGCGAACTTCTTGAGCGCGTCGCCCTTGCCCATCGCGGCCGGCGCCATCGCGCCGGTGTCTTCGCCGGGCGCCCCGCTGCCCATGCCCGTGCCGTCCTGCGCGCGCATCTGCGCCTCGGGCGAGGCGTCGCAGATCTTCGCGAAGTTGTCGCACAGGTCTTCGAGCTTGACCTTCTCGAACTGCTTCGACAGGTTGAACAGCGGATTGCGCAGGCTCTGCGTCTTGAGCATGCCCACGATGAGGTAGCCGGTGCGCACCTGCGCCTCGCCGAACTGCAGCGTGGCATAGGTCCATGCGCGCTCGATCGCGTTCTCGATGTGCGGCGAGAAGTCGCTGATCGCGGTGGCGCCGCGCGGCAGGCGGTCGAGCGCGGCCGTCATGTCCTTGGCGATCACCGACACGTCGAGGCCGTAATGCTGGACCACGCGGTGCAGGTCGGAGTCCTGCGCCTGCAGCAGCTGGGCGAACCAGTGCTCGAGCTCGACGTACGGGTTGCCGCGCATCTTGCAGAACACGGTCGCCCCCTCGATGGCCTTGTAGGCCAGCGAATTGAGTTTGCCGAAAAGGGCGGTGCGGCTGATTTCACTCATGGAGGACTCCGTATCTCTTCTTTAAGACGAACGAAAGGGGTTTCATTGAAAGGCCGGCGAGCGCGAATGCGCCTCGCCGCCGGGCCGGCTCGCGATGCGTACATCCGCGGCATCGCGCGAGCGCGTGCGCTCGCCGAGCCAGGCGATCCAGCCCAGGCGCGGCGCATTGCCCTTGTGCTGGCCGAGCCGCGCGGGCGGCACCTGCGCCTTCTGCAGCACGAGCTCGGCATCCCATTCGAGCTCGTCGCCCAGCAGTTGCGACATCCAGCGCTGCAGCACGGGTTGCGCGTCGCCGGTCGGCAGGAACATGCGGTACTGCGCCAGGTCGAGCGGCCCGATGTGCAGCCGCACGCGATGCTGGCGGTCCCAGGCGCGCGTGCCGAGCATCGCGCCCAGGCCCATCGCGCGCGAGCTCTCGCCGCGGCCCAGCCGCGTCAGCTCGCCCGCGGGCAGCGCCATCCAGTGGCCGACCCAGCGCTCGAGCTTCACGGGCACGCCGAAATAGCTGCAGAGCACCGCCTCGACGCTCTCGGCGTTGTGCACGCGGCGCGCGAGCCAGCCCGCAAAGTGCAGCCGCGCATCGTCGTGGATCTCGTCGCGGCCGATGCGCCCCGGCGTGCCGATGCCCACCAGCGCGCCCACCTGCAGGCGAAAGCGGTCTTCGTGCGGCCGGTCGAGCGCGACCGCGGGCCGCGCCTGCGCCCAGGCGCGGTAGAAGTGCAGCGAGAAGCGGTGCAGGAAGCTGTCGAGAAAGGCGAGCCAGGTCGGGTCGCCGTGGTTCAGGCTGCGCTCGCGGATGAAATCGCTCAGGTGGACCGGCAGCGGTCCGTTGGGGCCGATGTAGGCGAAGAAATGCTGGCGCAGCCGCGGCGGCGAATGCGCGTCCGCCGGCTCGAAGCGGCTGAACGCGGACGGCGCGAACGAGAGCGAGGGCTCCT
>CAMLCW010000282.1 GCA_946478645.1 uncultured Variovorax sp. | reverse complement strand
GTGAGCGAAGCGCTGCGGCGCGATCCGGCCTACGTGCGGGCGCGCGGCGTGATCGAGGGCATCGAGAACTTCGACGCCGCCTTCTTCGGCATCGGCCCGAAGGAAGCCGCGCTGATGGACCCGCAGCAGCGCGTGTTCCTCGAGATCTGCTGGGAATGCCTCGAACGCGCGGGCTACGTGCCCGACGACGCGCCCGGCCCCGTCGGCGTGTACGCCGGCATGTACAACGCCAGCTACTTCCAGCGCCACGTCGCCACCCGGCCCGACCTGGTCGAAGCCGTCGGCGAGTTCCAGGTGATGCTGGCCAACGAGAAGGACTACATCACCACCCGCGTCGCGAACCGGCTCAACCTGACGGGCCCCGCGGTCAGCATCCACACCGCCTGCTCCACCTCGCTGGTGGCGGTGGCCCAGGCGTTCCAGGCGCTGCGCACCGGCCAGTGCTACATGGCGCTCGCGGGCGGCGCGTCGGTCACCTGCCCGCCGCGCAGCGGCTACCTCTACAACGAGGGCTCGATGCTCTCGCCCGACGGCCACACGCGCAGCTTCGATGCCAAAGCGCAGGGCACGGTCTTCAGCGACGGCGCCGCCGTGGTCCTGCTCAAGCGCCTGGCCGACGCCCAGGCCGACGGCGACACCATCTATGCGGTGCTGCGCAGCGCCTGCGTCAACAACGACGGCGGCGCCAAGGCCAGCTTCACCGCGCCCAGCGTCGACGGGCAGGCGGCGGTGATCCGCGCCGCGCTTGCGGCGGCCGAGGTCGACGCGCGCAGCATCTCCTACGTCGAGGCGCACGGCACCGCCACGCCGATGGGCGACCCGGTCGAGGTCGAGGCGCTCACCTGCGCCTATGCCGAGCACACCGACGCGCTCGGCTACTGCACGCTCGGCTCGCTCAAGAGCAACGTCGGCCACATGGTCACGGCCGCGGGCGCCGCGGGCCTGATCAAGACCGCGCTCGCGCTGCACCACGAGCTGATCCCGCCGACCGCGCACTACAGCGCACCGAATCCCGCGATCGACTTCGCGCGCACGCCGTTCCACGTCACGCCGAGCCTGCAGCGCTGGCCGCGCACCGCGGGCCTGCCGCGGCGCGCGGGCGTCAGCGCCTTCGGCGTGGGTGGCACCAACGCCCACGTCGTGGTCGAAGAGGCCCCCGCGCGGCCCGCATCCGGACCCGCGCGCGGCGCCCAGGTACTGCCGCTCTCGGCCCGCTCGGAGGCCGCGCTCGCGGTCGCCACCGAGCAGCTCGCGGCGCATCTCGAAGCCACGCCCGGCCTGCCGCTGGCCGACGTCGCCTACACGCTCGGCGTGGGCCGCAAGGCCCATGCGTTCCGCCGTGCGGTGGTCGCGAACGACACCACCGAAGCCATTGCCGCACTGCGCGCCGAAGGCAGCCCGTGGCGCACCAGCGGCCAGGTCGGCGCGCGCGCGCCGCAGCCGGTGCTGATGTTTCCGGGCCAGGGCGCGCAGTACGCCGGCATGGGCCGCGTGCTGCATGCGAACGACCCGGTGTTCGCCGCCGCCTTCGACACCTGCCTGAAGGCCTTCGGCAGCGTGCTCGACGTCGACCTGCGCGCCTGCATCTTCGGCAGCGATGCCGATGCGCTGCGGCCGACCTCCATCACGCAGCCCGCGCTCTTCGCCGTCGAGTACGCGCTGGCGCGCCGCCTGCTGTCGCTCGGCGCACGGCCGCACGCGCTGATCGGCCACAGCGTGGGCGAGTTCGTCGCTGCCGTGATCGCGGGCGTGATGCGGCTCGAGGACGCGGCGCGGCTCGTGGCGAAGCGCGGCGCGCTGATGCAGGCGCAACCGGCGGGCGCGATGCTTTCGGTGCGCCTGGGCGCAGCCGAACTCGCGGGCCGGCTCGGCCCCGCGCTCTCGCTCGCGGCGGTCAATGCACCCACGGCCTGCGTCGTGGCCGGGCCTTCCGACGCCATCGAGACGCTGCGCCGCTCGCTGCAGGAAGAAGACATCGCCAGCCGCCTGCTGCAGACCTCGCACGCCTTCCATTCGTCGATGATGGACGCCGCCGTCGAACCCTTCGAGGCGCTGGTGCGCGAGGTGGCGCTGCAGGCGCCCACGCTGCCGATCTACTCGACGCTCACCGGCCGCCGCCTCGACGACGCCGAGGCCACCAGCCCCGCCTACTGGGCGCGCCACCTGCGCGGCACCGTGCAGTTCTCGCCCGCGGTGGAGAACGCCATGGCCGACGCGGTGCGGCCGCTCTTCATCGAGGTCGGACCGCGCAACACGCTCGCCACGCTGGTGCGCCAGCACGGCGCGCGCGATGCGGTCTCGCTGCTGCAGGGCGAGCCCGCCGACGAGTGCCGCACGCTGCGGCTCGCGCTGGCCCGGCTCTGGACCTGCGGCACCGAGCTCGAGCTGTCGCGGCTCGCCGTGCGCGCCGGCGCACAGCGCGTGCGCCTGCCGACCTACCCCTTCGAGCGCAAGCGCTTCTGGGTCGACATCGCAGCCACCGCAGCGAGTGCGGTGGCCGCGCCGACAGCAGAACAGCCTGCGCTCGCTGCCTCCGCTGCGACCTCCTCCGCCCCCGCTTCCTCCACCCCACCCCTCTTCCTCCTGGAGCCGAACGTGACCGCTTCTGCTGCGCCCCCGCCACCCACCATCCCTGCCCCAGCGCCCTCGCAGGCGCCCGCCGCATCCATCGATGCGCGCCTGCGCACGCTGTTCGAAGACATCTCGGGCGTCGACATGGCCCAGGCCGAAGGCCATGCCGCGTTCGGCGAACTCGGCCTCGACTCGCTGACGCTGACCCAGGTCGCGACGCAGATCAAGAAGCACTTCAAGGTCGGCGTGAGCTTTCGCCAGCTCATGGAGAACTACCGCAGCTTCGACGCGCTCTCGGCGTTTCTGCGCCAGAGCATGCCGGCCGACGCCGTGCCCGTGGCGGCTGCCGCCGCCCCGGCCCCGGCCGCAGCCCCGGCGCTCGCCGCGCCCCTGCAGCCGGCCCTGCCGGCGGACCCGGCGATCGCGCTCGCGGCCGGCACCCCGATCGCGCAACTCGTCGCGCAGCAGATGGAACTGATGCGCCAGCAGCTCGCGCTGCTGTCGGGCGCGGGCGCGCTGCCGACGGCACCGGCCGCGGCCGCGGCCGTGACCGTGGCCGACGCCGCGCCGGTCCACGCAGCGCAAGCGGCCACCCCGGCCGCCGCCGAAGAAGCCGCGCCCGCGCCCGCCAAGGAAGCGCAGCGCTACGACGTCACCAAGGCCTTCGGCGCCATCGCGCGCATCCACACGCAACGCACCGCCGAGCCCAGCGGCCGCCAGAAGGCGCGGCTCGCAGCCTTCGTGCGGCGCTACGTGGCGCGCACCCAGAAGAGCAAGGCCTTCACCGAAACCCACCGCGCCCACATGGCCGATCCGCGCGTGGTCAACGGTTTCCGCCCGATCACCAAAGAGATCACCTACCAGATCGTGATCGAGCGCTCCAAGGGCTCCAGGCTCTGGGACATCGACGGCAACGAATACGTCGACGCGCTCAACGGCTTCGGCATGAACATGTTCGGCTGGCAGCCCGAGTTCGTGCTCGAGGCGGTGCGCCGCCAGCTCGACGCCGGTTTCGAGATCGGGCCCCAGCATCCGCTCGCGGCCGAGGTCACGGCGCTGATCTGCGAGCTCACGGGCAACGACCGCGCCGCGCTCTGCAACACCGGCTCCGAGGCCGTGATGGCCGCACTGCGCATCGCGCGCACCGTCACCGGGCGCAGCACCGTGGCGGTGTTCACCGGCTCCTACCACGGCACCTTCGACGAAGTGCTGGTGCGCGCCGGCAAGGGCCACAAGGGCCTGTCGGCCGCGCCCGGCGTGATGAGCGGCATGTTCGGCGACGTGCGCGTGCTCGACTACGGCAGCGACGAGGCACTGGCCTTCATCCGCGACAACGCCGACGACCTGGCCGCGGTGCTGGTCGAGCCCGTGCAGAGCCGCCGGCCCGACTACCAGCCGCGCGAGTTCCTGCAGCAGGTGCGCGCGATCACCGAGCAGCACGGCGCCTGCCTGATCTTCGACGAGGTCATCACCGGCTTTCGCGTCGGCCTGGGCGGCGCGCAGCAGCTGTTCGGCGTGCGCGCCGACCTCGCGACCTACGGCAAGGTCATCGGCGGCGGCATGCCGGTGGGCGTGATCGCGGGCAAGCGCAGCTTCATGGATGCGCTCGACGGCGGCGCCTGGCAGTACGGCGACGACTCGATCCCCGGCGTGGGCGTGACCTACTTCGCCGGCACCTTCGTGCGGCATCCGCTCGCGCTCGCCGCCTCGAAGGCCGCGCTGCTGCACCTGAAGGAGCGCGGACCTGCGCTGCAATCGGCACTGACCACCAACACCGCGGCCATGGCCGACGAGCTCACCGCCTGGTGCGCCGAGGTGGGCGCGCCGATCGCGCTGCGGCACTTTGCGTCGCTCTGGCGCGTGAGCTGGCTCGAGGAGCATCCGCTGCAGGACCTGCTGTTCGCCATGATGCGCAGCCGCGGCGTGCACATCCTCGACAACTTCCCCTGCTTCCTCACCACCGCGCACAGCGCCGAGGACATCGCGCTGATCCAGCGCGCCTTCAAGGAGTCGGTGGCCGAGATGCAGGAGTCCGGCTTCCTGCCGCGCCGCGCGAGCGTCGTGACGGGCTTCGACTACCGCAAGCCGCAGGACGACGACGGTTCCATCCTGGCCCGCGACGTCGACGGCCAGCCCTTCTGGTATGTGCCCGATGCCGCTGCCGGCGCAGGCACCAGTTCCCTCCTCCATGGAAAGGCCGCAGCATGAATGCCGTTCTCCGCCCCACCGCCGCCAGCGGCTTCGTCGAATCGGTGATTCCCACCACGGAATCGCAGCGCGAGGTCTGGCTCGGTGCCACCATGAGCACCGAAGCCTCGCTCGCCTACAACGAGTCGGTGCTGCTGCGCCTTGCCGGCACGCTCGACGGCGACGCCATGGCCCGTGCCATCGAGCGTCTCGTCGAGCGCCACCCCTCGCTGCGCGCCACGATCTCGCCCGACGGCAGCTGCATGCTTGTGGGCCAGCGCGGCGAGACCCGGCTCACGCGGCACGACCTCGCCGGCCTGGCGCCCGGGGAGCGGGCCGAGGCACTGCGCGCCGCGCACGAGGAAGCCGTGTGCACGCCTTTCGTGCTCGAGCAGGGTCCGCTGTTCCGCGCCGCGCTGTACCGCCTCGGCGAGACCGAGCACGAGCTCGTCATGTCGGCCCACCACGTCGTCTGCGACGGCTGGTCGTGGATGGTCATCGCCGAGCAGCTCGGCCAGCTCTATGCCGAGCAGACCGGCAAGGGCCTGCCGCTCAAGCCGGCGCCGAGCTTCGCCGAGTTCGCAGCGCGCGAGGCCGCCGAGGCCGCGCACCCCGACATGCAGGCGCACGTGGACTACTGGCTCGAGCGCTTCTCGGGCAGCACGCTGCCGGTGCTCGAACTGCCGGTCGATCGCCCGCGCCCGGCCACGCGCACCTTCGCCTCGCGCCGCGCCGAGCGCCTGCTCGACCGCAAGCTGGTCGCGGGCGTGCGCTCGATGAGCGCCAAGGCCGGCGCAAGCCTGTTCGCGGGCCTGCTCGGCGGCTTCGCGGCCACGCTGCACCGCCTCACCGCGCAGGACGACCTCGTGATCGGCATCCCGGCCTCGGGCCAGGTGGCGCGCGACATGCCCGGCCTGGTGGGCCACTGCGTCAACCTGCTGCCGCTGCGCATCGCCGCGCACGGGCAGCTGCGCTTCGATGCGCTCATGGGCGACTGCAGCACCACCTTGCTCGACGCCTTCGACCACCAGGCGCTCACCTATGGCGCGCTGCTCGGCAAGCTCTCGCTGCAGCGCGATGCGAGCCGGCTGCCGCTGGTGAGCGTGGCCTTCAACGTCGACCCCGACGTGGCGGGCGGCGCCCAGGCGTTCCAGGACCTGGAGGTGGTGCAGGACACCATTCCACGCCGCTACGAGAACTTCGAGTTGTTCCTGAACCTGCGCCCACTCGACGGCGGGCTGATGGTCGAGGCGCAGTACAACGCCGACCTGTTCGACGACGCCAGCATCGCGCGCTGGCTCGACATGTACGAGTGCCTGCTGCGCTCGGCCGTGCGCAATCCCGCCGAAGCCGTGGGCCGGCTCGATGTGCTGTCGCCCGAGGCGACGCAGGCGCTGCTCGCGCTGCAACCCTCGCCCGTCGAACTGGGCCTTCCACCGCATGCACTGGCCGGCTTCCTCGCACGCGTGCCGCTGCAGCCGCAGAGCCCGGCCGTGCGAGACGGTGCGCGCGTGTGCAGCTATGCCGAGCTCGATGCGCAGTCGAACCGGCTGGCCCGGGCGCTGCGTGCACGCGGCGTCGGCCGCGGCCAGCGCGTCGGCCTGTGCGTGGAGCGCAGCCTCGAGATGGTGCTTGCCGTGGTGGCCGTGCTCAAGGCCGGTGCCGCCTATGTGCCGCTCGATCCGGCGTTCCCGCAGGCACGGCTCGACCACTATGCGCAGGACGCCGGGCTCTGCCTGCTGTTGACCACGTCGGACCTGCCCATGGCACCGCGCGGTTCGGGCGCGCCGGTGTTCGAGTTCGACCGCGACGACGCCTGGCAGCAGGAATCCGCCGCGCCGCTCGCGCCCAGCGCGCAGGACGCCGGCCCGGACGACGGCGTCTACGTGATCTACACCTCGGGCTCCACCGGCCTGCCCAAGGGCGT
>CAMLCW010000281.1 GCA_946478645.1 uncultured Variovorax sp. | reverse complement strand
GTGAGCCACCTGCACCTGCCGGTGCAGCACGGCAGCGACCGCATCCTGATGGCGATGAAGCGCGGCTACACGGCCATGGAATACAAGAGCACGGTGCGCAAGCTGCGCGCCATCCGGCCCGAGCTCGCGCTGTCGAGCGACTTCATCGTCGGCTTCCCGGGCGAGACCGCGGAAGATTTCGACAAGATGATGAAGCTCATCGACGACTGCCGGTTCGACAACAGCTTCAGCTTCATCTTCAGCCCGCGCCCGGGCACGCCGGCCGCCGCGCTGCACGACGACACGCCGCACGAGGTCAAGCTCGCGCGGCTGCAGACGCTGCAGAAGGTGATCGACGGCAATGTGCGCCGCTTCGGCGATGCGCTGGTCGGCACCACGCAGCGCGTGCTGGTCGAAGGCGCCTCGCGCAAGGATGCGGCCGAACTCATGGGCCGCACCGCGTGCAACCGCGTGGTCAACTTCGAGGCGCCCTCCCCGTTGGCGGGCCGGCTCGTCGGCCAGATGGTCGACCTGCGCATCACGCGCTCGCTGGCCTACACGCTGCGCGGCGAAGTCGCCGTGCGCGAATCGTCGACGAGCACGGTGCCGGCGTCCGCCGCGCTCGGCGCCTGATGGCGAAGCGGCCATCACGGCTGGGCTCGTTCCAGCAGCTCCTGCTCTTCGCGTTCCTGCTGATCACCGCGCTGCTGGTGGGCGTGGCGCTGCGCTCGGTGTTCCAGTACGACGCGCTCATGACCCAGAGCCGCGACGCCGCGGCGCGCGCCCTGCGGCTGTCGGGCGCGGCCCAGTCGCTGGCCGAGCGCAGCGCCGCGATGGAGCGCGCCGGACGCCAGTCGCTGGTGCTCAACGACACGGTGCTGCGCCGCCGCTTCGACGACGCCGCACGCGAGGCGAACCAGGTGCTCGAGCGCATGGCGCGCAACGGCCTGGCGCCGGCCGGCATCGAGATGTGGCGTGCCCAGCTCGGCGTGATCCAGAGCCTGATGAGCGGCAACGCCGACAGCGCCCTGTCGCGCGAGAGCAGCATGGCGATGCAGTTCCGCGAGCTCGACTCGCTCAACACCAACCTGGCGCAGCAGGCCCAGTTCCTCATCGAGCTGCAGAACGACGCGCTGTCCAAGCGCATCGAGGACGCGCGCCGCCGGCTGATGCGCGAAGTGGTCGCGGCCAGCGTGCTCGCGGTGTCGCTCGCGCTGGCCTTCGGCATCTGGCTCGCGCGGCCGTTCAAGCGCCTGGAGCACGCGATCGTCGGCCTGGGCCAGAACCGGCTCGACGAGCCGATCGACATCCGCGGACCGGCCGACGTGCGGCGCCTGTCGCAGCAGCTGGAGTGGCTGCGCCTGCGGCTGACTGAGCTCGACGCCGACAAGGCGCGCTTCCTGCGCCATGTGTCGCACGAGCTCAAGACGCCGCTGGCGGCGCTGCGCGAGGGGGTCTCGCTGCTCGAGGATGGCGTGACCGGGCCATTGAACCCGGCGCAGCTCGAAGTGGCGCAGATCCTGAACCAGAACACCGTCGCGCTGCAGGGCCAGATCGAGGCCCTGCTGCGCTTCAATGCGGCCGCCTTCGAGGCGCGCGAGCTGCGCCGCGAACGCACCGAGCTGCTCGCGCTGATCGAGGAACAGGTCGAGTCGCAGCGCCTGCAGTGGCAGGCCCACGGGCTGCGCGTGCAGGTCGAAGGCGAGCCGATCACGCTCACGGTGGACCGCACGAAGCTGGGGACGGCGATTGCCAACCTGCTGTCGAACGCGATCCGGTATTCGGTGCGCGGCGGCGTCATCACGATCGCCGTGTCGGGCACGCCGGAGGCGGCCCACATCGATGTCAACGACGCCGGCCCGGGTATTGCCGAGGGCGACCGGGACCGCATTTTCGAGCCGTTCTTCAGGGGCGAGCGCCAGCCCGAGCATGCCGTCAAGGGCACGGGCATCGGCCTTTCGATCGTGCAGGAGTACATTGCTGCCCATGGGGGCCGCATCGCCCTGCAGGCAGGCGGGCCCGGCGCACGGTTCCGCATCGAACTGCCGCGCACGGCCTGAACCTTCCCCGTCGAGCCTTTTTTGGCGTCCCTCTCAGAAAAACACCGCGTCTTGATCTTTCTTCGCCGATCCATGCCCGTTCCGTTCGTCCGCAGCCCGATCCTTCGCACAGCGATGGCGTTGCCTTTCGCCCTGCTGCTGGGCGCCTGCGCGACGCAGCCTCCGCCCCCCGCCGAGGCCCAGGTGCTGCCGCCGCCGCCCGCGGTGCCGCGCGTGATGCCTGTCGAGGCCGAGCCGAAGGCACCCGCCACCCAGCCGGCATCGCTCTTCACGCTCATGACCCAGGGCCCGGTCGCGGCCATGCTGGCCTACGCCGACAAGGTGCGGCCGCTCGGCGGCAACGAGCTCAATGCCGAGATCGCGCGCGCCGGCGATCCGGGCGATTCGCCCACCGCGCAGATGCAGCTCGCGCTGCTGCTCGCGCAGACGCGCGTGCCGGCCGACCTGGCGCGCGCGCTGGGCCTGCTGCAGCGCGTGATCGCCAATCCGTCGCCCGAGGCGCAGCCGCTGCAGCCGCTCGCGCGCGCGCTCGCGGCCCGCTACGTGGAGCAGCGCCGCGTCGAGGACGACCGCGACAAGCAGGTGCAGCAGTTGCGCGAGAGCCAGCGCCGCATCGACCAGCTCAACGACCGCATCGAAGCGCTGCGCGCCATCGAGCGCAGCTTCGCGCGGCCCAACACCCCGGCGGCGCCGGCCCTGCCGCCGCCGGCCGCCCCGCGATGAGCACGACCGGCGCGCGCCTGCTGGTGGTCGACGACGACCCCGACATGCTGCGGCTGCTGTCGATGCGGCTGAGTTCGGCCGGCTACCAGGTCACGGCCGTGACCTCGGCCGAGACCGCGCTCACGCAGCTCGAGATCGAGCATCCGCAGCTGGTGCTCAGCGACGTGCGGCTGCCCGGGCGCGACGGGCTCCAGCTGTTCGACGAGATCCGCAAGCGCCACCCCTCGCTGCCGGTGATCCTGCTGACCGCGCACGGCACCATTCCCGACGCGGTCGAGGCCACGGCGCGCGGCGTCTTCACCTACCTCACCAAGCCCTACGACGGCCGCGAACTGCTCGAGAAGATCGCCCAGGCGCTCGCGCTCGGCGCCCCCGCCAGCACGCCCGCCAAGTCCGGCGACGAAAGCTGGCGCGCCGAGATCGTGAGCCGCAGCAACCGCATGTCCGAGCTGTTGGCCGAGGCGCGCATGGTCGCCAAGTCGGACGCCTCGGTGCTGCTGCGCGGCGACTCGGGCGCCGGCAAGGAACTGCTGGCCCGCGCCATTCACCGCGCCAGCGCTCGTGCCGACAAGCCATTCGTGGCGGTCAACTGCGGCGCCATTCCAGAGGCGCTGCTCGAATCCGAGCTGTTCGGCCACATGAAGGGCGCCTTCACCGACGCCCACGCCAACCACAAGGGGCTGTTCCAGCAGGCCGACGGCGGCACGCTGCTGCTGGACGAGATCGGGGACATGCCGCCCGCGCTGCAGGTCAAGCTGCTGCGCGTGCTGCAGGAGCGCGCCGTGCGGCCGCTCGGCGCGAGCCAGTCGATCGAAGTCGACGTGCGCATCATCTCGGCCACCCACCGCGACCTCGACGCGGCCATGCTGGCCGGCCAGTTCCGCGAAGACCTGTATTACCGGCTCAACGTGGTCACGCTCACGCTGCCGCCACTGTCGGCGCGGCGCGAAGACATTCCGCTCCTGGCCAACCATTTCCTGCAGAAACTCTCCACCAAGTACGGCAAGCGGCTTTCGGGCTTTGCGCCCGAGGCGCTCAAGGCGCTGGCCACCGCCGCCTGGCCCGGCAACGTGCGGCAGCTCTACAACGTGGTCGAGCAGGTCTGCGCGCTGTCGAGCTCGCCGCTGATCCCGCTGGCGCTGGTGCAGCGCGCGCTGCGCGTGCCCACGGTCGAGGTCCAGACCTATGCCGAGGCCAAGCAGCGCTTCGAGCGCGACTACCTGGTCGGGCTGCTCAAGCTGACCGACGGCAACGTGGCCGACGCGGCCCGCCTGGCCGACCGCAACCGCACCGAGTTCTACCGCCTGCTGCAGAAGCACGAACTCACGCCGGGCCACTTCAAGGCCGACGTTGTCGCCGGCCCCGGCGACGCCGTCGCTGACGAGCGACAACCCTAAGTGCTTGATTTCTAACGAAATCTTGTAGACGCCACCGGCGCTTGTCGGGATTCGGCGACAAAAACGGGGGTTTCAGGCCCCCGACGGCGCCTCCGGCAGCTCGAAATACCGCCGAATCGCGCCAAGTCGTTGATGCACAACGATTTTTCGGAGCTGGCACAGGGTTTGCCCCTGTACTGGCATGACAGCACTCCACAGCCCATCTTTCGCACTGCGTCCGCAGCGCGACGGCCTGCGTCAAAAGCAGTTTTTCCCCGTGCGGCCCCGTGCCGGCGGGCATTCGCCGGCCGCCCTCCCGGGCTCGGCGGGCGCTGAACCGGATTGCGTCGTCAAGCGCTTTCCGGCCATTGGCGACATCTCTTCTTCTTCCCTCGACAAGCAACGTTGGTAAATCACATGAAGCCGAACGACTTCTCCCAACTGAATGTGCTGGCCGACACCGATTTCTCGCGCCGCAGCCCGGTGCGCGAAGAACGCCACCCCAATTCCGTGACCGCACCGCCGATGAACCGCGGTTCCATGGCGCCGCGCCCCTGGCGCGGCTTCTGGAACAGCATCGGCACCGCCCTGCTGGTCAAGCTCGGCGCCGGCGGCCCGCGTACCAAGGCGGCGCCGGCCGAGGCGCCGCTGCCCTGGCAGCGCGCCGCAGCGCGCCGCCGCAACGCCTTCATGCTGCTCACGGTGCTCAGCACCGTGATCGCCTCGACGCTGTTCGCAGGCGTGCAGCCCGACTACGACAACGTCTGGCTCGAATACGGCCAGATCGGCCTCTACGGCCTGCTCTCGGGCTGGGTCGTGACCGGCTTCGTGACCGCGCTCATGGGTTTCTATGTCTCGCTGCGCGGTGACAGGCATTCGCTGTCGGCCAAGCAGGTGGCGAACCACCCGATGAATCCCGAGGCTCGCACCGCGATCATCATGCCGATCTGCAACGAGGACGTGGCCACGGTGTTTGCCGGGCTGCGCGCCACCTGCGAATCGGTCGCGGCCACCGGCCACGCGAAGCAGTTCGACGTGTTCGTGCTGTCCGACAGCTACAACCCCGAGACGGCCGCCGCCGAGCGCGCCGCCTGGGAAGACCTGCGCGCCGCGCTCGCCGAGAGCCCGAACCAGCCCCAGGTCGAGGTCTATTACCGCCTGCGCACCCGCCGCACCCACCGCAAGGCCGGCAACGTCGCCGACTTCTGCCGCCGCTGGGGCAAGGACTACCGCTACATGGTGGTGCTCGACGCCGACTCCGTGATGAGCGGCGACTGCCTGACCTCGATGGTCAAGCTGATGGAAGCCAACCCCACCGCCGGCATCATCCAGACCGCCACGCAGGCCATCGGCCACGTGACGCTGCATGCCCGCGCGCAGCAATTCGCCTCCCGCGTGACGGGCCGCCTGTTCACGCTGGGCATGCAGTTCTGGCAACTGGGCGAATCGCACTACTGGGGCCACAACGCGATCATCCGCGTCGAGCCCTTCATGAAACACTGCGCACTGGCACCGATCAAGGGCACCGGCGGCATGTCGGGCGGCATCATGTCGCACGACTTCGTCGAGGCCGCGCTGATGCGCCGCGCCGGCTACCACGTGTGGCTCTGCGCCGACCTGGTCGGCAGCTACGAGCAGCAGCCGCCGGACCTGCTGGCCGAACTGCAGCGTGACCGCCGCTGGTGCCAGGGCAACCTGCAGAACGCCCGCCTGATGGCCGAGCCCGGCATCCACCCGGTGCACCGCGCCATGTTCGTGACCGGCACCATGGCCTACGCCTCGGCGCCGCTGTGGCTCGCCTTCCTGACGCTCGGCACCGCGCTGTGGCTCAACGGCTCGAGCCTGATCTCGAGCTGGAGCGTGCTGCCGGCGGAGCTGGCCGGACTCTGGATCTGGACCCTGTGCCTGCTGTTCCTCCCGCGCGTGCTCGGCATCGCTGCCGTGCTGATGCGCAAGGAGCAGCGCCACTACGGTGGCCTCTGGGGCCTGGTGAAGAGCTCGGTGCTCGAGAGCGCGATGGCTATCGTGCAGGCACCGGTCCGGATGCTGGCCCACTCGCTGTTCGTGGTGGTCGCCCTCACCGGCATCAAGCTCGACTGGAAGTCGCCCCCTCGCGAAGCCGCCGCCGTGCCGTGGAAGATCGCCGTCTCGCAGCTCGCGCCGATGAGCCTCGTGGTCGGCGCGCTGGCCCTCGGTGTCGCGATGATCGACGCGAGCGCGCTGCTGTGGCTCATGCCGGTCGGCCTGCCGCTGCTGCTGGCGATCCCGCTCACCGTGCTGACGAGCCAGATCGCGCTGGGCACGTCGCTGCGCGACCGCGGCTTCCTGCTGATTCCCGAGGAATCGCGTTCGCCGGCGGTGCTGCGCCGCGCCTGGATGCATGCGCTGCGCCTCGCGCGCCCGGCCGCGCTGGCGGTGGCGTGATGCGCTGAGCCTCCCGCTCTGAAAAGGAGCGCACAAAAGAAAGCCGGCCCCTGGGGCCGGCTTTTTTCATGGGCGCTGACCCGTCCTGCCCAGGGTTGACACCTTTTCCCTCCAGAAAAGGCAAGT
>CAMLCW010000280.1 GCA_946478645.1 uncultured Variovorax sp. | reverse complement strand
CCACCGAGATCTACACTCTTTCCCTACACGACGCTCTTCCGATCTCGCGGCGCGCAGCCAGGCCATGATCGATGCGCCGGCCACGCCCGCGCGGCGCATCCGCGCGCCCGTCGCGCTGCACCTGCGCCCGGCCGACGGCGTGGCGCCCGCGGGCCTGGCCGAACTGCAGGCCGCCGCGCATGCCTGCCGCGCCTGCCCGATCGGCGCGCTCGCCACGCAGGCCGTGTGCGGCGAAGGCCCGCTCGCGGCGCACCACATGCTGGTGGGCGAGCAGCCCGGCGACCAGGAAGACCTGGCCGGCCGGCCCTTCGTCGGGCCGGCCGGGCAGTTGCTCGACCGCGCGATGGCGCAGCTCGGCTGGCCGCGCGACAGCGTGTACCTGGCCACTGCGGTGAAGCACTTTAAGTACGAACTGCGCGGCAAGCGCCGCATCCACAAGACGGCCGGGCAGCGCGAGGCCGAGGCCTGCACGCAATGGCTCGACCACGAGATCGCGCTGGTGAAGCCGCAGGCGCTGGTCGCGCTCGGTGCCACCGCGGCGCGTGCGCTGCTCGGCCGACCGGTGGCGGTGCAGGCCGAGCGCGGCACCTGGCTGCACGAACGCGCCGATGGCCGGCCGGTGTTCGTCACGCTGCATCCCTCGGCGCTGCTGCGGCTTGCGGACAGCGAGCGCGCCGCGGCTTATGCACGTTGGCGCGACGAGCTGGCCGCCGCGCGCGGCACGGTTTCTGCTGCAATCGCGGCATGACGCCTGCCAATGCCTTGCTTGCCATCCAGCCACTGACCGCCGAAGCCTTCGCGCCCTTCGGCACGGTGATCGCCGCCCCGTCCGGCGAAGGCCGGCCCATCAATGGCGGCAGCGCACAGCGCTTTGACCTGGTGGACGACCTGCAGCTCGATGCCGAGGGCGGTCGGCCGATGCTCGCGCTGTTCCGCGCGCACGCACGGCGCTTTCCACATGAGGTCGCAGAACTCGAGCGGCATGCGCTCGGCAGCCAGGCTTTCGTGCCGCTCGGGATGCGTCGCTTCGTGATCGTGGTCGCGCGGGCCGGCGCGGCGCCCACGTCGGCGGCCGAGCTGTCGGCCTTCGCCACGGACGGGCTGCAGGGCGTGGTGCTCGCGCCCGGCACCTGGCACCACGCGCTGCTGGCGCTGGACGCGGGCGACTTCGTGGTGCTGGAGCGCCGCGCCGATGCGCTCGACTGCGCGCTTTGCCGCCTGGCCGCGCCGGTGACTGTTCAGCCGCCCTGAGTCGCTGCCGCGATCTGCTCGGCCAGTGCGACCAGCGAGCGGTCCGAGCCTGCGGGGCCGAGCAGCGAAAGGCCCAGCGGCGCGCCTTCGCGCTGCGCGAGCGGCATCGACAGCTGCGGAAAGCCGCTGAGGCCTGCGATGCAGAGCATCCGGATGGCGCGGTTGCGGTAGTCGTCGAGCGCGGACTCGCTCTCGCTGCACAGCGGCGCGATGTCGGGCATGGTCGGCATCAGCAGCACGCCGTCGTGGCCGAGCAGTTCGGCCAGGTGGCTGCGGAAGGCGCTGCGGAAAGCGCGGCCGGCGTCTATCTGCGCGTCGGTCACTTCGCGCGACCAGGCGAAGCGCTCGGCCACGCCGGGGCCGAGCGGCGGCGCATATCGCTCGATCAGCGGACCGTCGGTGAGCCAGGCCTCATGCCCCTGCACGTAGCGGAAGTTCCAGTACATCGCATCGAAAGAATCGAGCGCCACGTCGATGCCGGCGGCATCGCCGAGCACGGCCTGCACGCGCGCGGCGGCATCGGCCAGCGCCGTGGCCGCGGCCGGCACCGCGAGCGACCAGACATCGTCGGGCCGCAGCAGCCGCACGCGCGCCGGCAGGGCCACCGCGTCGGCGCCCAGCAGCACGTCGGCCACGCGCGCCAAGGTCGCGGCGTCGCGCGCGAACCAGCCGCAGGTGTCCAGGCTCGGCGCGAGGTCCATCACGCCCTCGAGGCTCACGCGCCCGTGCGTCGGCCGCAGGCCGTAGAGGCCGCAGTGGTTGGCCGGGGCCCGCACCGAGCCGCCGGTGTCGGTGCCGAGCGCGAAGTCGCACAGGCCCCACGACACGGCCGAGGCCGAGCCCGACGACGAGCCGCCCGCGATGCGGTCTTTCGCGGCGCCGTTGATCGGCGCGCCGAAATGCGCGTTGTTGCCGTTCATCGAGAACGCGAGCTCGTCGGTCACCGTCTTGCCGACGAAGCGCGCGCCCGCGTCGAGCAGCTTCTGCACCGTGGGCGCGGTGTGCGTCTTGATGCCCGACATCGCCAGCACGATCGGGCTGCCGCCGCCCGTGGGATGGCCGGCGACGTCGAACAGGTCCTTGGCGGCAAAGCGCAGGCCGGCGAGCGGGCCGGTGGGCGCGTGCGGCACCGGCGCGTCGGGATAGGGAACGAAGGCGTGGGCGGGGTCGTGCAGGGGCATGGTGGTGAAGTCGGTGCGGCAGGTTCAGGCTACCAGGGCGGGGGCGATGGCGGCTGCAGCCTCGGTGCGGATGCAGCGCGCGCGGTGATTGGGTGCCAGTTCGACGGCGGGCGGCTGTGCAATGCGGCAGGCCTCGGCGGCGAGGCCGCAGCGCTCGGCGAACGCGCAGCCGGGCGGCAGCGCGGACAGGTCGGGCGGTGCGCCGCCGATGGTCTCGAGCCGCGTGCCGCGCGCGAGCGCGCCATGGGCCCGGCTCTTGAGCAGCGCGATCGTGTAGGGGTGGCGCGGCGTGCGGATCAATTCGCGCGCGCTGCCTTCCTCGACGATGCGGCCCGCATACATCACGGCGATGCGGTCCGCCACCTCGACCGCGGCGCCGATGTCGTGCGTGACGAAGATCACCGACAGGCCGAGGTCGCGCTGCAGCTCGCGCAGCAGCAGCAGGATCTGGATCTGCACCGTGGCGTCGAGCGCGGTGGTCGGCTCGTCGGCCAGCAGCAGTTGCGGGTTGCAGGCCAGCGCCATCGCGATCATCGCGCGCTGGCGCATGCCGCCCGACATCTCGTGCGGATAGGCCGCCAGGCGGCGCTCCGGGCTCGGGATGCGCACGCGCTCGAACAGCGCGAGCGCGCGTTGCTGCGCCTCGGCCGCACTGACCCCCTTCTCATGGCGCCGGATCGATTCGACGATCTGCGCACCGACCGAATACACCGGGTCGAGCGCGAGCAGCGGCTCCTGGAAGATCATCGACGCGACCTTGCCGCGAAAGCCGTCGAGTTCGCGCGTCGACATCGCGAGCACGTCGTGCCCGGCCACCTGCACCTGGCCGCCGATGCGCGTGCGGCGCTCGGGGTGCAGCCGCAGCAGCGTGCGCAGGGTCACGCTCTTGCCCGAGCCCGACTCGCCGATCAGCGCGACCGCTTCGCCGCGGCGCACGTCCAGGCTCACGCCGCTCACGGCATGCACGGGCTTGCGCCCGCCGCTGAAGACGACGCTCAGGTCGCGCAGGCGAACCATCGGATCGGTGTCGCTCATGCGGCCTGCCTTTCGTCGTGTCGGCGCGTGGGCTGCGCCATCGGATGCCCGCTGCCCGCTTCGTGCACCAGGCAGCTCACCGCATGCCGCGCGCCGGTCGCGATGCGCTCGGGCACCACCTGGCTGCACACCGGCGCCGCGAGTGCGCAGCGCGGATGAAAGCGGCAGCCGCTCGGCGGATCGATCGGGTTGGGCGGATCGCCCGCGAGCGCGGCGGTCTCGGTGCGGCGGTCGGGGTCCATCGACGGCATCGACGACAGCAGCGCGCGCGTGTAGGGGTGCGCCGGCGCCTCGTAGAGCGTCTCGGACGGGCCGATCTCGGCCACTTGCCCGAGGTACATCACCATCACGCGGTCGCTCACGTAGCGCACCACGTGCAGGTCGTGGCTGATGAAGACGTAGGTCAGGCCGAACTCGGCCTTCAGGTCGAGCAGCAGGTTGATGACCTGCGCCTCGACCGACTTGTCCAGCGCCGAAACGGCCTCGTCGAGGATCACCATGCGCGGCTGCAGCGCGAGCGCGCGCGCGATGTTGACGCGCTGGCGCTGGCCGCCCGACAGCTCGTGCGGATAGCGCTCGGCAAAGCGCTGCGGCGAGAGCCCCACGCGCGCGAGCAGGTCGCGTGCGCGCGCCACCGCCTCGCGCTGCGGCACGCCATGCACCTGGGGCCCGAACGCGACGGAGTCTTCGATGGTGAGGCGCGGGTTGAGCGAGGCATAGCTGTCCTGGAACACCATCTGTACCTGGCGCCGGAACTCCTTCAGCGGCAGGTCGCGCCCGCCGACCTCGCGGCCGTCGAACACCACCTCGCCGCGCGTCGGCGCGATGAGCTGCATCAGGAGGCGCGCGGTGGTCGACTTGCCGCAACCCGATTCGCCGACCACGCCCAGCGTCTCGCCCTTGTGCACCTCGAAGTCCACGCCGTCGACCGCGCGCACCACGCCGCCGCCGCGGCCGAGCGCGTCCTTCTTGAGCGGAAAGTGCTTGACCAGGCCGGTGATGGTGAGCAGCGGTTGGGCGGGGCCGCCGATGTCTTTCGGAGTATCCAAATCGTCAGCTCCTCATGTGGGTCGGAGGGTGTGCCCAGGGCACCGGGTACTCCCCTCCGCGAATGTCCCCCGGCCTGCGGCTCCTCCTTTATTTCGCTGCGGGGAGCACCCAGTACCCTGAGCACAGGGCACGCTCGTCGTGCATCGCTGATGAACGACCGCTCTGTGCGCGATCCCGCCGATGGGGTGCCTTGCGCAGCGAAATAAAGGAGGAGCCGAAGGCGGGGGACATTCGCGGAGCAAGGTACCCCGTCGGCGGGATCGAACCCCGAAAACAGCACACGCATGCATCCTCACCCCTTGTTGTCCATCGCCGTCCGCAACCCGTCCGACAGCAGGTTGAACGAGATCGAGGTGATGAAAATCATCAGCCCCGGCAACGCCGCCACCCAAGGCTGCACGTAGATCGCGGTGCGCAGCGTGTTGAGCATCAGGCCCCACTCGGGCTCGGGCGGCTTCACGCCCAGGCCCAGGAACGACAGGCCCGAGGCCAGGATCATCGACACCGCGATCAGGCTCGTGGCGTACACGAAGATCGGCCCGAGCACATTGCCCAGCACATGCACCCGCACGATCGTGAAGGGGCTCGCACCCGAGGCGCGCGCCGCCTCCACGTAGTCGCGCGTGCGCACCTGCGTGGTCACGCTCTCGGCCACGCGCGCGATCTGCGGAATGAACACCACCGTCAATGAGATCAGCGAATTGACCACGCCCGCGCCCAGCGTGCCCGACAGCGCGATCGCCAGCAGCACCGACGGAAAGGCGTAGAACACGTCGATCGTGCGCATGACGAGCGTGTTGGTGAGCCCGCCCGCGTAGCCCGCGACGATGCCGATCACCGTGCCGAGCACGAAGGCGCAGAACACCGGCGTGATGCCGATGAACAGCGACAGCCGGGCGCCCACGATCAGGCGCGAGAGCATGTCGCGGCCCTGTTCGTCGCTGCCGAGCAGCAGCCCCTCGGTGCCGATCGGCTTGAGCCGCTTGAGCATCGAGGAGGCGTACGGATCGGCCGGCGCGAGCCAGGGGCCGAACAGCGCCAGCCCGATCAGCAGCAGCACCACGAGCGCGGCGCCCATGGCGACCGGATCGCGCACGAAGCGCAGCACCACCGAAGTCCAGTAGCCGCGCGAGCGCTGTGGCGCGATGGATTCGGCAGGCAAAGCGGGAGCCGAACGCAGAAGTCGCGAAGGTCTCGCAGAAGTCGCAGAAGGAAGATAAAAAGATCTTTTCATGGTTTTCTTTTGCGACTTCTGCGAAATCTCTGCGCCCTCTGCGTTCGGCTGTCCGTGTTTGTGCGACGGCCTCAACCCCGCGCAATGCGCGGATCGAGCAGGGTCTGCAGCACGTCGACCAGCAGGTTGAGCACCACGAAGAACAGCGCGAGCACCAGGATGGTTCCCTGCAGCAGCGGCAGGTCGCGCTGGAAGATGGCCGAGTTCAGCAGAAAGCCGGTGCCGGGCCACGAGAACACCGTCTCGATCAGGATCGAGCCGCCGAGCAGGTAGCCGAGCTGCAGGCCCATCACCGCCAGCGCGGTGGGCGCGGCGTTCTTGACCATGTGGCGGAACACGCCGAAGTGCGTGAGGCCCTTGGCGCGCAGGCCGATGATGAACTCCTGGTCGAGGATCTCGGCCACCAGCGCGCGCACCGTGCGCGCGATGATGCCCATCGGGATCACCGACATCGTGAGCGCCGGCAGCACCAGGAACTGCAGGTGCGCCCAGTCCCAGGCCCAGTCGCTCGAACCGCCCGGCCCCGCGCCCGTGGCGGGCAGCCACATGAGCTGCGACGAGAACACGATCACCATCACCATGCCGAGCCAGTAGTGCGGCACGCTCACGCCGAGCACCGAGAACATCGAGGCCGCCCGGTCGATCCACGATCCGCGGAAGTACCCCGCCACGAAGCCGAACAGCGAACCCAGCACGAAGCCGATGAAGGTGGCCACCACCGCCAGGCGCAGCGTGTTGCCGACCGCGGTGAACACCTCGCCCGCCACTGCGCGATTGCTCGCGATCGACACGCCGAGGTCGCCGTGCAGCGCGCGCCACACCCAGCGCAGGAACTGCTCGGGCAGGGAGCGGTTGAAGCCGTAGAGCTCGCGCAGCTGCGCCTGCAGCTCGGCCGAGGCATCGGGCGGCAGGATCGACACCAGCGGATCGCCCGGCGCGATGTGCACCAGCAGGAAGCACACCAGCGCCACGCCGACCATGAT
>CAMLCW010000279.1 GCA_946478645.1 uncultured Variovorax sp. | reverse complement strand
GCAGCCGCTGTTCGACGGCTGCATGAAGGGCCGCACCATGTACGTGGTGCCGTTCAGCATGGGCCCGCTCGGCTCGCCCATCGCCCATATCGGCATCGAGCTCTCCGACAGCCCCTACGTGGCGGTCAACATGCGCATCATGACCCGCATGGGCAAGGCCGTGTACGACGTGCTCGGCGCCGAGGGCGAGTTCGTGCCCTGCGTGCACACCGTGGGCGCGCCGCTCGAAGCCGGCCAGAAGGACGTCTCCTGGCCCTGCAACAAGACGAAGTACATCGTCCACTACCCTGAGACGCGCGAGATCTGGAGCTACGGTTCGGGGTACGGCGGCAACGCGCTGCTCGGCAAGAAGTGCTTCGCGCTGCGCATCGCCTCGACCATGGGCCGCGACGAAGGCTGGCTCGCCGAGCACATGCTGATCCTCGGCGTGACCTCGCCCGAGGGCAAGAAATACCACGTGGCGGCCGCGTTCCCGTCGGCCTGCGGCAAGACCAACTTCTCGATGCTCGTGCCGCCGGCCGGCTTCGAGGGCTGGAAGGTCACCACCATCGGCGACGACATCGCCTGGATCAAGCCCGGCAAGGATGGCCGCATGTATGCCATCAACCCCGAGGCCGGCTACTTCGGCGTGGCTCCCGGCACCAACCTCAAGACCAACCCGAACTGCCTCAAGAGCCTGGACCGCGACGTGATCTTCACCAACGTGGCGCTGACCGACGACGGCGACGTCTGGTGGGAAGGCCTCGAAGACGACGTGCCCGGCAAGAAGCTGCCCGAGCACCTGATCGACTGGCAGGGCAAGGACTGGACGCCGGCCATCGCCAAGGAAACCGGCGCCAAGGCCGCGCACCCCAATTCGCGCTTCACCGTGGCCGCCACCAACAACCCGGCGCTCGACCCGGCCTGGGACGATCCGGCCGGCGTGCCGATCGACGCCTTCATCTTCGGCGGCCGCCGCTCGACCACCGTGCCGCTGGTGACCGAAGGCCGCAACTGGACCGAAGGCGTCTACATGGCCGCCACCATGGGCTCGGAAACCACCGCGGCCATCGTCGGCCAGGTCGGCGTGGTGCGCCGCGACCCATTCGCGATGCTGGCCTTCATGGGCTACAACATGAGCGACTACTTCCAGCACTGGCTCGACCTCGGCAAGAAGCTCGAGGCCTCGGGCGCGAAGCAGCCGCGCATCTTCACCACCAACTGGTTCCGCAAGGGCGCCGACGGCAAGTTCGTCTGGCCCGGCTATGGCGAGAACATGCGCGTGCTCAAGTGGATGATCGACCGCATCGAAGGCAAGGCCGAGGGCACGGACCACGTGTTCGGCGTGAGCCCGCGCTACGAAGAACTCAACTGGACCGGCCTGGACTTCAGCGCCGAGCAGTTCAAGAGCGTCACCAGCATCGACAAGGCCGCCTGGGAAGCCGAACTCAAGCTGCATGCCGAACTCTTCGAGCAGCTCAAGCACCACCTGCCGAAGGAGCTGCCCGAGACCCGGGCCGCCATCGAGCAGCGCCTCGCGGCCTGACCTGCGAAAGGCAAAAAAAAAGCCGCCCTCGCCGGGCGGCTTTTTCATTGGGGCCGCGAGGGCCGGCCGATCAGTAGTAGCGCGAGCTGTTCATGCGGCGCATGGCGTCGTAGATCGTCGGCATGCGGGCTTCGCGGGCGCTTTCGGCCATGCGGGCCAGTGCATCGACCTTGGCGGCGGCAGCGCCCGGAACCTTGCCTTCCGACTCGTGGCGCCACGTGGCGGCCTGCAGCTCCTGCATGATGCGCGGGTCGTTCTTGGCGGCCTGGATGAAGCGGGCATCGGCACGGGCCGCGGCGCGGCGGTGGGCCGCCGCGTTCCAGGTGCCTGCGACGATGTCGCGCAGCGAGCCGGCATACAGCGCGATGCCGGCGAACACGGCGCCGCAGAGCACGGCCCAGCCGGCAAGCAGCGCGCCCTCGTCCCAGTGGGTCACGAGGTTGTCGGCCACCACCGCCGCGGCGGCCAGCGCCGCGACGATCAAGAGGACGATCAGGGGACGCGAACCGTTGGCGCCCGCACGGGCGGCCTTCAGCTGGGCGAACAGAACCTCGGCGCGGTCGACGCCGGGGTGGGAAGTGGGTTGGTCAACGTGGACGAAGCTGGTCATGATGGATCCCTCCTTGGGATGAATGGCTGGTGTCGATGGAGTGATATTAGGGTTTGCCCTAGTGTTTTGCCACTTTATCTTTCTGATGTTTATCATTCACAACGCTGATGGACGTCAATTTCCGCACCCTCGACCTCAACCTGCTGCGCGTCTTCGACGAAGTGATGGCGGAGCGCAACCTCACGCGCGCCGCACGCAACCTCTCGATCACGCAGCCGGCCGTGAGCAATGCCCTGCGCCGGCTGCGCGACGCCCTGGGCGACGACCTCGTGACGCGCGCCGGCGCCGGCGTCGAGCCCACGCCGCGCGCACTGGCGCTCTGGCCCACGGTGCGCGATGCGCTTCGGCAGCTGCAGCACACGCTGGCGCCGGGCGAGTTCAACGCGGCATCGGCCGACAGCACCTTCATCCTGGCCATGGCCGACGCGACTGCGGCCGAGCTGATTCCGGGCCTGGTGAAGATCGTCGAGAACGAAGCGCCTGCCATCTCGCTGCGCGTGCTGCCGCTGACCACGCGCGATCCGCGGCGCATGCTCGAGCAGGAAGAAGTCGACATGGCCGTGGGCTACTTCCCGGCCGTGATCGCCAGCCTCGCGGCGCGCGGCCAGTCGGGCGCGGGCGTGGCTTTCGAGACCCAGCGGCTCTACCTCGGCGAGTACGTCTGCGTGATGCGGCGCGGACATCCGCTGGCGGACAGGCCGCTCACGCTCGACGACTACTGCGCCGCACGGCACCTGCTCGTGAGCTTTTCGGGCCGGCCCTATGGCTTCATCGACCAGACGCTCGGCGCCCTCGGGCGCGAGCGGCACGTGGTGGTGACGGTGAACCAGTTCTTCACGGCCGGCCGGGTGGTGGCCAACTCCGACCTGCTGACGGTGCTGCCGCGCCACTTCGTGACGGTGACCGGCATCGAGGACCGGTTGGTGCTGCGCGAGCTGCCGTTCGACCAGCCGATGGTGCACGTCGATGCGATCTGGCACCGCCGCGCGCAGCACGGCCATGCGCACGAATGGCTACGCACCGCGCTGCTGCGCTCCGCCGCGGCGGCTTTCGCCGATCCCGCGCTGGGGCGCAAGGCCGCTGGCGGGCCGGTCAGCGGATGACGCTGAGCCAGGCGCTGGCGGCGATGCGCAGTTCCTGCGCCTGGCGCGCATCGACCCCGGCGCGCATGTCGGCGCTTTCCATCAGGACGGATGCGGGGCTGGCGGGCAGGCTGTCCGCCGGCGCAGAACGGAAAAATTGGGCCACGGGGGCAAAAAGGCTGAACATGACGGTTGCGCTGCTTTTGGCGGCGCGGAGTGGTTGATGCCTCAAGAATAAGGGTTATCCCTAGTATTTAAACCCCTGTCGTTATGCGTGTTTTGCATGGGCCGATTCCTCTAGACTGATTCGACGATGAAGCTGCAACTGCTGTCCGACCTGCACCTGGAGTCCCATCCGCATTTCCAGGCGGCGCCGGCGGCCGGTGCCGACATGCTGGTGCTTGCGGGCGACATCGGGTCGTACCAGCAGGGCTCGCGGCTCGCCGACACCGACTTCGGCCTGGGCCGCTTCTCGCCACGCCGCGGCTGGCCGGTGCCGGTGGTCTACGTGCCGGGCAACCACGAGTACGACAACACCGATTTCGACCAGACCCATGCGCGGCTGCGCGCGCTCTGCGACGAACTCGACATCCGCTGGCTCGAGCGCGAGACCGCCGTCATCGAAGGCGTCCGCTTCGTCGGCACTACGCTTTGGGCCGACTTCGACGCGCTGGTCGATCCCGCGGTCGACGGCCTGGCCGACGCACTCAAGAAGCGCGGCAAGGCGATGCGCGCGGCCGACTTCTATCTGGCCAAGGCCGCCACCGTGCGACACGGCCGGCCCTTCATGGCGGCCGAGTTGCGCGCGCAGGCGCTCGAATGCCAGGCCTGGCTCGAGAAGGCGCTGGCCGAGCCGTTCGACGGCACCACCGTGGCGATCACCCACTTCGCGCCGAGCCTCGCGAGCGCCGATCCGCGCTACGGCCTCACGCCCGGCACGGCCGGCTTCTGCAATGCGCTCGACCCGCTGCTCGCGCATGCGCAGCTGTGGCTGCACGGCCATTTGCACTGCCCCTTCGACTACGTGAAGAACGGCTGCCGCGTGGTCGCCAATCCGCTCGGCTACAAGGGCAAGGGCGAACAGGAAGGCTTCCGGCCGCACCTGCTCATTGATATTTCCTGACGAAAGAATCGCGCGTGCTCAACGGCTTGTGGCTGGGCTTCTTTCTCGTGGCGGCGCTCGCCGCGCTCGGCCGCTGGCTCGTCGGCGGCGACCCGGGCGTGTTCGCGGCCATCGTCGAGAGCCTGTTCGCGATGGCGCGGCTCGCGGTCGAGGTGATGGTGCTGCTGTTCGGCACGCTCACGCTGTGGCTCGGCTTCCTGCGCATCGCAGAGGCGGCGGGACTGGTCGGCTGGCTCGCGCGGCTGCTCGGGCCGCTGTTCCGGCGGCTCATGCCGGGCGTGCCCGCGGGCCATCCCGCGCTCGGGCTCATCACGATGAACTTCGCGGCCAACGCGCTCGGGCTCGACAACGCCGCCACGCCGATCGGCCTGAAGGCGATGCGCGAACTGCAGCGGCTCAATCCCGATCCGGTCGCAGCCACCAATGCCCAGATCCTGTTCCTGGTGCTCAACGCCTCGTCGCTCACGCTGCTGCCGGTGACCATCTTCATGTACCGCGCGCAACAAGGCGCGGCCGACCCGACGCTGGTGTTCCTGCCGATCCTCCTGGCCACCAGCGCCTCGACGCTCGCGGGCCTGCTCGCGGTGGCGGCCGTGCAGCGGCTGCGGCTCTGGGACCCGGTGGTGCTGGCCTACCTCGTGCCGGGCGCGCTGCTGCTCGGTGGCTTCATGGCGCTGCTCGGCGGCCTCTCGGCGGCGGCGATCGCGGCGCTGTCGTCGCTGATGGGCAACCTGGTGCTGTTCGCGGTGATCGTCGCCTTCCTGGTGGCCGGTGCGGTGCGCCGCATCAAGGTCTACGAATGCTTCATCGAAGGCGCGAAGGACGGCTTCGACATCGCGAAGAACCTGCTGCCCTACCTGGTCGCGATGCTCTGCGCCGTCGGGGTGCTGCGCGCCTCGGGCGCACTTGATGCCGCGCTCGCGGGGCTGCGCTGGCTGGTCGAGATGGGCGGCTGGGACACGCGCTTCGTCGACGCCATGCCGACCGCGCTGGTCAAGCCCTTCTCGGGCAGCGCCGCGCGCGCGATGCTGATCGAGACCATGCAGAGCCAGGGCGTCGACAGCTTTCCGGCGCTCGTGGCCGCCACGATTCAGGGCAGCACCGAGACCACCTTCTACGTGCTCGCGGTGTACTTCGGCGCCGTCGGCATCCAGCGCGCGCGGCATGCGGTCGCCTGCGCCCTCGCGGCCGAAGCAGCGGGCGTGGCTGCGGCGGTTGCGGTCTGCTACTGGTTCTTCGGCTGAGGCTGAACGCGGCAAGCCTGACTTCGCACCTGTTGACGACGATGGCGCTCGCAGCGCGCTGGCCGAGGTAAGCTCCTGCACATGCCCTCTGAGCGCAGCCCTGCAACAACGCCGCCGGACACAGGATTTGCCGCACTGGTAACCAGTATTCGCCAGGTGCACGAAGAGTGCGCCGTTCGGGCCACCCGCGCCGTCAACATCAGTCTCACGTGGCGCAACTGGTTGATCGGCTCCCATATCCACCACTACGAACTGCAGGGTGCCGATCGCGCCCGCTATGGGGACAAGCTGCTTGCCGAATTGTCCGACGCCTTGCGTACGCAAGGTGTGAGCAACAGCGGCAAACGCCAGCTCTACGGCTACTTGGCCTTCTACAGGGCCTATCCGCAGATTGTGCGGGCAGTGTCCGCACAATATGCGGCGCTGCGACCGCCCGCGCCATCGGAAGAAAAAGTGCGGACGGCGTCCGCACCATCGCCCACCACCGTTTTCTCAACCGACCCCGACCTGCTCGTCACTCGACTTTCCTACAGTCACTTCGAGCAGTTGGTCGAACTCGACGACGCGCCGCAGCGTACCTTCTACGAAGCCGAAGCACTGCGCGGGAACTGGTCCGTGCGCGAACTCAAGCGACAGATCGCGAGCCAGTATTGGCAGCGCAGCGGACTGTCCATCGACAAAGTCGCACTTTCGAAACGCGCCCATTCGGGCGCGGAGCAGCACGCGCCGCAGCAGGTGATTCGCGATCCCTACGTGTTCGAGTTCCTGGGCCTCAAACCCCAGGAAGTGATGACTGAAGGTCAACTCGAGGATGCGCTGCTCGACAAGCTTCAGGGCTTCCTTCTGGAACTGGGCCACGGCTTCTGCTTTGAGGCGCGGCAAAAGCGCCTCCTGATAGGCGGCGAGCACTTCTTCGTGGACCTGGTCTTCTATCACCGCGTCCTCAAATGCCACGTGCTCATCGAGCTCAAGAACGACGCCTTCCGCCATGAACATCTGGGGCAGCTCAACAGCTACGTGGGGTACTACAAGCACCATGAAATGAGCGAGGGCGACCAGCCGCCGATCGGCATTCTTCTGTGCACGCGCAAGAACGTCGAACTCGTGGAGTACGCGCTGGCGGGCATGAGCAATCAGTTGTTTGTGTCGCGATACCAGGTGCAGTTGCCAGAGAAGGAAGAGATCGCGGCGTTTCTGCACAAGGCGATAGAGGAACT
>CAMLCW010000278.1 GCA_946478645.1 uncultured Variovorax sp. | reverse complement strand
TGCGCATCGAGCGCGGCAACGGCGCCAGCGCGCTCGAACGCGCGCCGGCCGGCAGCCTCGATGCGGCCTTTCTCGATCCGCCGTTCGAGAGCACGGCACTCTACGAACCCGCACTGCGGGCCGCCGCGCGCGCCGTGAAAGCCGGCGGCGCGATCTACCTCGAAGCGCCGCAGCGCTGGAGCGCCGAAGCGCTCGCCGCGCTCGGCCTTGTCGAATTTCGTTACCTGAAGGCGGGCGCAGTGCATGCGCACCTGCTGCGGCATGCCGCGCAGGGGACTGCATAATCCGCCGAACAAGCCGCACCGGCTGCATGAGGAGGAAGCAACATGGCCAGCAACGTGATCGCGGTTTATCCCGGCACCTTCGATCCCATCACCCTCGGCCACGAGGACGTGGTGCGGCGCGCAACCCAGCTTTTTTCCAGGGTCATCGTCGCTGTCGCGGCGGGCCACCACAAGAAGGCGCTGTTCACGCTGCAGGAGCGCATAGAGATGGCGCGCGAAGCGGTCGAGCCCTTCGGCGAGGCCGTCACCGTCGAGAGCTTCTCGGGCCTGTTGCGCGACTTCGTCGTGGCGCGCGGCGGCAAGGCGATGGTGCGCGGCCTGCGCGCGGTGACCGACTTCGACTACGAGTTCCAGCTCGCGGGCATGAACCGCTCGCTGATGCCCGACGTGGAGACCGTGTTCCTCACGCCGAGCGACAAGTACCAGTTCATCTCGAGCACCTTCGTGCGCGAGATCGCGATGCTCGGCGGCGAAGTCCACAAGTTCGTCTCGGCCGACGTCGAGAAGCAGCTCGCCGCGAAGGTCCGCAGCCTCGGTCGTGAGTGAGCACGGCGCCGGGCCGCCACACACAGTGAGCAGCAACCGGTCGCCCATGCCGCGCCTGCATGCGCTGGGCGATGCGGCCTTGCTGTGCGAACTGCCCGCGCCTGCCACCCTCGCGCAGCAGCAGCGCATCTGGGCGCTCGGCGCCGAGGTGCAGCAGTGGCCCGGCGTGGGCGAAGTGCTGCCGGGCATGAACAACCTCACGCTGACCTTCGATCCCACCGTGACCGCCATCGACGCGCTGATGGCGCGCGTGGCCGATGCCTGGCCGCGGCTATCGGCCACGGCGCTGGAAGGCAGGACGGTGGAGATCCCCGTCGCCTACGGCGGCGAGCACGGCCCCGACCTCGCAGACGTCGCGGCGCACACGGGGCTCACGCCGGCCGAAGTGGTGCGGCGCCACAGCAGTGCCGACTACGTGGTCTACCTGCTCGGCTTCCTGCCGGGTTTTGCCTTCATGGGCGGACTGCCGCCCGAACTCGCCACGCCACGCCGCGCCGAGCCGCGCACTGCGGTGCCGGCGCGCTCGGTCGGCATCGGCGGCGAGCAGACGGGTGTCTACCCGCTGGTGTCGCCGGGAGGCTGGCAGCTGATCGGCCGCACCGCGCTCGAACTCTTCGATCCGGCGGCCGAGCCGCCCACGCTGCTGCGCCCGGGCGACCGGGTGCGCTTCGTCGTCGAGAGCGTGCAGACATGATCGTCGTGCAGAAGCCGGGCATGCTCGCCTCGGTGCAGGACCTCGGGCGCCATGGGCACCGCCAGCTCGGCATCTGCCCCGGGGGCGCGCTCGACGTGCTGGCGCTCACGCTCGCGAACCGGCTGGTCGGCAATGCCGACGGCGCCGCGGGGCTCGAGGTCACGCTGGGCGGCTGCGAGATCCGCTTCGAATCCGACACGCGCATCGCGCTCGTGGGCGACGGCTTCGGTGCCAGGCTCGACGGCGCGCCGCTGTGGCCCTGCTGGAGCGCGCCGGTGGCGGCGGGCCAGACCTTGACGCTCGCCGGCGCCAATGCGGCCGGTGTGAAAAAGGCCGGACTGCGCAGCTGGCTCGCGGTGGCCGGCGGCATCGACGTGCCGCCGGTGCTCGGCTCGCGCAGCACCGACCTGAAGGCCGGCTTCGGCGGCCACCAGGGCCGTGCGCTGCGAAAGGGCGATCGGCTGCCGCTCGGCGTCTCGCCGCTGTCGGCCGCGCAGCGCGCGCAGCGCCCGTTCGGGTTGCGCGGCCCGGCCTGGGAGAGCGACGAAGAAGAGGGCGCCGGCACCATCGCGCTGCGCGTGCTGCCGGGGCCGGAGTTCGAGCAGTTCACCGCCGACGCGCAGGCGCTGCTCTGGCGCGAGCGTTGGCGCATCACGCCGCAAAGCAACCGCATGGGCAGCCGGCTCGCAGGCGCCGAACTGCAGCGCCGGCGCAGCATCGACATGCTGTCGTCGGGCGTGATCCCCGGCACCATCCAGGTGCCGCCCTCGGGCCAGCCGATCATTCTGATGGGCGACGCGCAGACCACGGGCGGCTATCCGCGCATCGGCGTGGTGATCCGGGCCGACCTCTGGAAGCTCGCGCAGGCGCCGCTCGCCGGCCGGCTGCGGCTGGTGCAGGTCGACCTGCCGGCCGCGCTCGAGGCCTGGGCCGGGCAGCAGCGCTATCTCGCGCAGGTCGCGCAAGGGCTTGCGGCGGCAGGGTGGCCGGCGCGGGCATAGACTGTGCGAGCGCAAGCGCACGGCCGGTGCCGTGGCGCCGCGCGCCTCGAAGCGAAGGAAGAGATCCCATGCACATCGACCTGAATGCCGACCTCGGCGAAGGCGCGGGCAGCGACGAAGCGCTGCTCGGGCTCGTGAGTTCCGCCAACATCGCCTGCGGCTGGCATGCGGGCGACGCCAAGACCATGCAGCAGTGCGTGCGCTGGGCGCTGGCGCACGGCGTGGCCATCGGCGCCCATCCGAGCTTCCCCGACCGCGAGAACTTCGGCCGCAGCACCATGCACCTGCCGCCCGACGAGATCGTCGCCAACGTGCTCTACCAGGTCGGCGCGCTGGCCGCGATCGTCAAGGCCGAGGGCGGCCAGCTCTCGCACGTCAAGGCGCATGGCCAGCTCTACAACCAGGCGGTGAAGGAACCCGAACTCGCCGATGCGCTGTGCGAGGCCGTGCGCCGCTTCGATCCCGCGCTGAGGTTCTTCGGCCTCGCGGGCAGCGGCATGATCGACGCCGCGCGCCGCGCCGGGCTGACGCCGGTCGAGGAAGTGTTCGCCGACCGCGGCTACATGCCCGATGGCAGCCTGGTGCCGCGCAGCCAGCCCGGCGCGCTGATCGAGGACGAGGAACAGTCCCTCGCGCAGACGCTCTCGCTGGTGCGCGAACGCAGGGTGACCGCCATCGACGGCAGCAGCGTGCCGGTCAATGCCCAGACCGTCTGCCTGCACGGCGACGGCGCCCATGCGCTGGCCTTTGCGCGCCGGATCCGCGAGCGGCTTGAGCAAGAGGGCATCGCCGTGCGCGCGATGGCGGCCTGAGCCCATGGCCACCGTGGCGCAGCGCACCGATGTCCTGCTGACCGGCTTCGATCCCTTCGACCGCGAAGCGCTGAACCCCTCGTGGGAGGCCGTGCAGGCGCTCGACGGCTGGCGCTGCGGCCAGGCCACGGTGCACGCGCGGCGCATGCCCTGCGCGTTCGGCGCGTCGATCGAGGCGCTGGCGGCGGCAATGGACGAATTGCGCCCGCGGCTGGTCCTGTGCATCGGCCAGGCCGGCGGCCGTGCCGAGATCACGCCCGAGCGCGTGGCCATCAACGTCGACGACGGCCGCATCGCCGACAACGCCGGCCGCCAGCCGATCGACGTGCCGGTGGTGCCCGGCGCGCCTGCGGCGTATTTCTCGACCCTGCCGATCAAGGCCATCGTGCGCGACCTGCGTGCTGCGGGCATCCCGGCGTCGGTGTCGAACACCGCCGGCACGTTCGTCTGCAACCACATCTTCTACGGCCTGATGCATCGAATCGGCATGCAGCCGGGGGCAGAGGTGCGCGGTGGCTTCATCCACATTCCGTACCTGCCCGAACAGGCGGCGCGCTTTCCCGGCGCGCCGAGCATGGCGCTCGCCACCATGGTCGCGGCGCTGCGCGTGGCGGTGTCGACCGCGCTCGCAACAGACAAGGACGTGAGCGAGACCGGCGGTCAGCTCCACTGAGCCAGCCACGCGGCGAGCGCCGCGTTGACGAGCGCGGGCTTCTCCATCGTGAGCATGTGGCCGCACTGCGGCACCCACACCAGCTGCGCATGCGGCATCAGCGCAGCCATCTCGCGCGTGCAATCGGGCGGCGTGAGCCGGTCGGTGTCGCCACACATCAGCAGCACCGGCATGCGCAGCGAAGGCAAGTGCTGGCGCGCATCGGGGCGACGCATCACCGCGCGGTTCTGGTGCACCAGCTGTTGCGCCCCGGCATCGAGCACGATCTCGAGGTAGCGCTGCAGCAGCGCCTCGTCGGCCGCCTGCGCGGGATGGAACGCGAACACGGTGTTGGGCTCGATCACGTCGCGCAGCTCGCCGCGTTCGAACAGTTCGATCGCACCCTGGCGCAGCTCGGCCATTTCCGGTGTCTCGGACCGCGCGTTGGTGCCCAGCAGCGCCAGGCCGGCGATGCGGTCGGGTGCCTGGCGCGCGGCTTCCATGGCGACCATGCCGCCCATCGAGGCGCCGCAGAGCACGAGCGCGCCGCTGTGCTCGCGCAGCACGGCGGCGGCCATCGACTCGATGGTGTCGTGACGCATGTGGGCATCGCTCACGCGGGGTTCGAGCGCGCGCGGCAAAACCGGAAGCTGGGCTTCCCAGAGACGTTCGTCGCAGGCGAGGCCGGGCAGCAGGACGAGTTGGGGCATGCGGCGGATTTTGCGCCATCGTCGTCCTTGCGTGTTCCGGGCGCGCAGGTGGCGGCGCTGCAACACACGGCGCGGCCGGCAGCCTGAACGTCACGCAGGCCATGGACAATGGACCTCCCATGCCCACCACCGCACCCGAAGCCGCCACCCCCACCGAGTTCATCCTGATCCGCCACGGCGAAACCGCCTGGAACCGCGAGCTGCGCTTCCAGGGCCATGCCGACGTGCCGCTCAACGACATCGGCCATGAGCAGGCGCGGCGCCTGGGGTTGCGGCTCGCGGGCGAGGTCGCGCAGCATCTGGTCAGCAGCGACCTGCTGCGCGCCCAGCAGACGGCGGCCCCGGCGGCGCTGCAGCTGTCGCTGCCGGTGGTGACCTCCGCCGGCCTGCGCGAGCAGCATTTCGGTGTCGTCGAAGGCATGCGCGCCGAGGAGATCCAGGCACAGCATCCCGAGGCCTGGGCCCAATGGCTGGAGTTCCGCGAGGACCACGCCATGCCGCAGGGCGAGTCGGCGCGCGAATTCCATGCGCGCATCGTCGCGGCGCTCGGCAGCCTCGCGGCGGCCCATCGCGGGCAGCGCGTGGTGGTGGTCACGCACGGCGGCGTGCTCGACATGGTGTGGCGCACCGCGCGTGGCCAGAGCCTGAGCGGTCCGCGCCAGAGCGACATTCCGAACGCCGGCTTCAACCGCATCCGCATGGCCGATCCCGCGCGCCCCGACGCCATCGAGATCGTCGACTGGGCCGACACGCGGCATCTCGCCGACCTGCCGCCGCAGCCGGTCTACGACCAGCGCCGGCACCTGGCCACGCGCTGAGGCGGGGTCAGCCGCGCTCCGCCAACGTCGGCAGCCCGAGCCGCGCATACACCGCGCCCGCCTGGCGCCGCAGCCGCAGCGATTCCGGCTGACCATTGCGCTGCTGCTGCAGCGTGCCCTGCGCGGCCGTGAGCGTGGCGCGGCTGCCCGCGCGCACCAGCGCGTCGAGGTACAGCTGCTCGAACAGGTCGCGCTGCGCATGGCTGCCGCCGATCTCGACGAGGCGCGGCAGTGCGCTGCCGAGCCCTTGGATCGCCGCCGCGAAGTCGCCGCGCGCGTGCGCGTGCAGGCCCCGCGCCGCCGGCACGCAGACCTGCGCCCAGGCCGTGCGCGTGGAAAGCGGCGCGCGCGCCGCATGTGCTTCGATGTTGCCGAGCAGCGCATCGGCTTCGCCGCGGCCCGCGCGTGCGAGGCCGTAGAGGTATTGCAGGTCGAGAAAAGGCAGCACGTGGTCGGCCTGGCGCTGCAGCAGATGCGCCGCGACGTCGTCCCAGCGCGGACCCACGTCGATGCCCGCGAGTTCCAGGCGCGCGAGCAGCGAGACGGCGCCGATCTGGTCCTGCGAATAGTCCTTTGCCACGCCCCAGACCTCGCGGTCGTACACCGCGAGCGCCTCGGCGTCGCGGCCGAGCTCGATCAGGAACAGCGCCAGATGCCACCAGTTGTGCGTGACCATGAACGAGTTGAGCCCGGTCCAGGTGTCGGCCACGCCCTGCATGAAGGCCAGCCCTTCGGCGAGCCGGCCCTCGGTGAGCATCACGTGCGCGAGCGCATGGTGCGCCCAGGGCTCCTTGCGGCACATGGCGATGGCGCGGCGTGCGCTCGCTTCGGCCTCGCGCATCAGATGGCATTGCTCGTAGCCGAAGGCGGCCATGCCGTGCACCTGCGGCACCTCGGCTGCGGCGGGCAGCGCGGCGAGCGCGAGCCGCAGCATGCCCGGGCAGTCACCGGTGTTGAAGCAGTGGTATTGCCCGAGCTTCAGCGACACGAGGTCGCGTGGGTGCGCGCGGGCCTGCTCTTCGTGCAGCGCGATGGCCTGGGCGATGTCGCCCTCGGCCCAAGCTTCGACGGCGCGGATGTAGCGCCGCTCGCGCGGCGTGGCGCGTGCCGAGCCGGCCGATGCACGCGCCAGGAAAGGACGCGCATTGGCCGCGGCGTCGCGCGATTCCGCGAACAGGTGCAGCGTGGCGCAGTAGGCCTGAACGATCGGGCTCATGTCGTGCTCGGCCAGCGCGAGCAGGTTGGCGGCGCGCGCCTCGGTCGCGACGAAGCCCATCACGAAGTCTTCGACGAGCGGCA
>CAMLCW010000277.1 GCA_946478645.1 uncultured Variovorax sp. | reverse complement strand
CTGCACCGCGCCACCGACCAGGCGCTGCAGACGGCCAAGCAGACGGCCGACGAGGCGCGCGAGGTCGCCGAGCAGGCCAAGCTCGCGGCCGACCAGGCGCGGCGCGCGGCCGACCAGGCCAACCAGGCCAAGAGCCGCTACATCAGCGCCATCAGCCACGAGCTGCGCACGCCGCTCAACAGCATCCTCGGCTACGCGCAGCTGATGGGCGAAGACGCCTCGGTGCCGCCGCACCGGCGCCAGGCGGTGGCGGTGATCAAGCGCGGCGGCGAGCACCTGCTGTCGCTGATCGAGGGCACGCTGGCCATCGCCCACATCGAGGCCGGCAAGCTCACGCTCGATGCGCGCCCGATGCGCTTTGCCGACACCGTGCGCGAGTTGGCCGACATGTTCGAGCTGCAGGCCGCCGAGAAGGGCCTGGCCTTCCGCTTCGAGGCCGATGGCAGGCTGCCCGCGCTGGTGCGCGCCGACGAGAAGCGCGTGTGCCAGATCCTCATCAACCTGCTGGGCAACGCGATCAAGTTCACCGCGGCGGGCCAGGTCACGCTCCGGCTGTCGTATGCGCGCGAGTTCGCTTCGGTCGAGATCGAGGACACCGGGCCCGGCATGACCCCCGAGGAGATCGCGCGCATCTTCGAGCCCTTTGCGCGCGGCGGCGCGGCTGCGGCCTCGACGCCCGGCGCGGGGCTGGGACTCACGATCGCGAAGATGCTTACCGACCTGATGGGCGGCGAGATGAAGGTGCGCAGCACGCCGGGCGCGGGCGCGCTGTTCTGCGTGCGGCTCTTCCTGCCGCGCGTGCACGACGCGGCCGCCAGCCCGCGCCGACCGGCGCCCGCCCAGCAGCGCACACGGCGCGGCTACGAGGGGCCGCGCCGACAGTTGCTGGTGGTCGACAACGAGGAGGCCGACCGCGAGCTGCTCGGCCATGTGCTCGCGCCGCTGGGCTTCGCGCTGCGCAGCGCTGCGAGCGGGCACGACGCGCTCGACCTCGTCGCGGCCGGCTACCGGCCCGACGCGATGTTCGTCGACCTCGCGATGCCCGGCATCGACGGCTGGGAGACGATCCGGCGTGCGCGCCGGCTGGGCCTGGCCGATGCGCCGGTGGCGATCGTCTCGGCCAACGCCTTCGACAAGGGGCTCGAGAACGACGTCGGCATCGCGCCCGAGGATTTCTTCGTCAAGCCCGTGCGCCACAGCGAGCTGCTCGACTGGCTCGAGCGCCGCCTCGGCCTGCGCTGGACCGACGCGGCCGCGGCGCCGCAGGCTGCCGTGGCCGCCGCGCCGCCGTTGCACGCGCCGTCGCCCGAGCGCTTGCGCGCGCTGGGCGAGGCCGTCAACCTGGGCTACTTCCGCGGCATCATGAACCAGCTCGACGCGATCGACGCCGAACAGCCCGAATGCAGGGCGTGGACCGAGGCGCAGCGCGTGCTCGCGCGCCAGTTCCAGTTCGAGAAGATGGCCTTGGGGGACATGCGATGAGCGAGCTCGCCAGGAGCATCGCGGGCGGCAGCGATCTGGTGCTGATCGTCGACGACGTGCCCGACAACCTCGCGGTGCTGCACGATGCGCTCGACGAGTCGGGCTACACCGTGCTCGTGGCCACCAGCGGCGAGCAGGCGCTGCAGCGCGCGGTGCAGGCGCGGCCCGACATCGTGCTGCTCGACGCGATGATGCCGGGCATCGACGGTTTCGAAGTGGCGCGCCGGCTCAAGGCCGACGCCGCCACCGCGCACATTCCCATCGTCTTCATGACCGGCCTGACCGAAACCGAGCACCTCGTTGCGGCGCTGGAGGCCGGCGGGGTCGACTACGTGACCAAACCGATCAAGCCGAAGGAAGTGCTGGCGCGGATGAACGTCCACCTGCAAGGCGCCCGCCGCGCCCGGCAGGCCGCGCGCCAGGCGGGCCAGGCGCGCAACGCGCTCGACGCCTTCGGCTATGCGAGCTTCACCGTGCGGCTGCCCGAGGGCCGGCTGATCTGGCAGACGGCGCTCGCGCGCGACCTGCTGCAGCGCTACTGCCACACCAGCGCGCCCGAAACGCCGCCCGCGGTGCTCGACTGGCTGCGCCGCCATGCCCCCGAGGCCCGGCAGCAGGGCATCGAGCCGCCGGCGCTGTCCATCGCGCAGGGCGCAAGCAGCCTCAGCCTGCGGCTGCACCGGCAGACCGGCGGGGACGACGAGGGCGACGAATGGATGATCGTCATGCGCGAGCTCTCCGGCACCGCCGTGATCGAGGCCATGAGCCTGAGCCTGAAGCTCACGGCGCGCGAGGCCGAGGTGCTCTATTGGGTGGTCAAGGGCAAGACCAACAAGGACATCGGCGAGATCCTCGGCAGCAGCCCCGCCACCGCCAAGAAGCACCTCGAGCGGGTGTACGTGAAGCTCGGCGTCGAGACCCGCACGGCCGCCGCCGGCGTGGCGATCAAGCGCATCCGCGAGCTGCAGCCGCAGTTCGAGATCTGATGAAGCTGGCGCCCGATCAGCGCAGGTAGCGCTGGATGCGCTTCTCGTCTTCCGCGAGCTGCTGGCGCATCAGCGAGAGGAAGTCGCGCGCGGTGGTCGAAAGCACTTTCCCGGCCGGCATGGCGAGCACGCACGAGAAGAACACGTCGACCGAGAGCCGGCGCACCACGAGGCCGCGCTCGGCATAGTCGAGCGCGGTGATCGGATTGACGAGCCCGACGCCGAGGCCGCGCAGCGCCATCTCGCAGACGCTGGCCGCATAGGGGGTCTGCACAGCGGCCCGCAGCGCCACACCGCGTTCGGCCAGCGCGGCCTCGAGCCACCGGTGCGACGGATCCTCGGGGTTCAGCGCGAGGAAGGGCACCTGCGCAAGCTGCTCCAGCGCGATGCGCTTGAAGCGCGCGAGTGCGTGGCCCTGCGGCATGGCCACCACGCCCGGAAAGCGCGCGAAGGTCGAATGCGCGATGCCTTCGAGCGGCAGCTCGTCGGCCATCAGCCCGAAGTCGGAAATGCCCTTGGCCACGCGGTCGCGCACGTCCTTCGAACTGAGCACCTGCAGCGAGACCTGCGGCCACGGGCCGTCGCCGCGCTGTGCCTTCAGGCGCTCGAGCACGCGCGGCATGAAGCCGAGGCCGAAGGCGGGATAGCAGCTGAGCTCGAGCTGGTTGGTGCCGAAGTCGCGCAGGCTGCGCATGCGGTGCTCGATCGCATCCATGCCGATGAAGACGCGTTCCACCTCGGTCCAGAGCGCGTGCGCTTCGGGCGTGGCCACCAGGCGCGCGCCGGTGCGCTGGAACAGGCGCAGCCCGGCCTGGGTCTCGAGCCGCTTGAGCGACTGGCTGATGGCGGGCTGCGTCACATTCAGCAGCGCCGCGGCCTTGCGCGTGGAACCGGCGCGCATCAGGGCGCGGAAGGTCTCGATCTCGGTGAAGCGCATCGATAAGTTTTGTTATCGCCTGAGTATTTCAGGCGGTGCAATTTTATTTCCGGCTGCCTACGATCCGCTCAGCACTTCTTTCCTTTCCATGCCGACCGCCGTGACCGCCACATCGCCTCCGCCGCTTTCGAGCTTCGCCATCCGGGCGCCTGCCGGCGCACCGCCGCCGCGGGCGCAGCGCCCGGCGCGCAACCCCCGCCTGCGCGGGCTGCAGTGCCTGCGCTGCGACGCGCACTATCCGCTGGCGCTGGCGAACGACGGCTGTCCGGCCTGCCGCGCGTTGGGCGTGCATGTGGCGTTGCGCGCGAGCTACCAGCCCGAGGGCGGCGGCCCGCCGGTGCAGACGCCGTACGAGCCGGGCTTCACGCTCGGCGAGGGCGCGACGCCGCTCGTCGACATGCCCGCGCTGGCACGGCAGTTCGGCGTGGCGCGGCTCGCGCTGAAGGACGAATCGCAGAACCCGACGGGCTCGCACAAGGACCGCATGACCGCGGTCGGCGTGGCGCAGGCGCTCGATTTCGGCGCCCATACCTTGGTGCTGGCCTCATCGGGCAACGCGGCGATCTCCGCCGCGTACTACGCATGGGCCGCGGGACTGGGCTGCGAAGTCGCGACCTACGGCAGCCTGCCGCCGGCCTATGCGCGGCAGCTCGATGCGCTCGGCGCGCGCCGCCGCGTGTTCGCCGACAACGCCGGCCGCTGGGCTTTCGTGCGCGAGCGCTCGCAGCACGAGGGCTTCTTTGCGCTCACCAACTACCGCCTGCCGGCGCTGGGCAGCGCGCCGCTCGCGATCGAGGGCTACAAGCCGATCGCACCGGAATGCGTGGCCGAAGGCGGCCTGCCGGACCACGTCATCGTTCCCACGGCACGCGGCGACCTGGCCTGGGGCCTCTACGCCGGCTTTCGCGAGCTGCTGGCCGCTGGGCGCATCGCGCGGCTGCCGCGCCTCTGGCTGGTGGAGCCTTTCCCGCGCCTGTCGCGCGTGCTGGCGGGCGCCGCGCTCGATGGCGCCTACCCCGGCCACACCGCGCAGTTCTCCACCGCGGGCGCCACCGTGACCTACCTGCAGTGGCAGGCGGCCACCGCTTCGGGCGGCGGCGCGGTGGTGGTGGGCGACGAGGAGGCCCGCGCGGCGCGGCGGATCCTCACCGGCGCCGGCATCGAGGCCGAACTCTGCGCCGCGGCCGGGCTCGGCGCATTGCGCCAGCTGCGCGAGAGCAACGCCATCGCGGGCGACGCGCAGGTGGTGCTGATGTTGACCGCCAATGCGTCGCGCGATCCGAGCTGGCCCGATCCGGCGTGACCGCTTTCCCGTCCACCAGAAGGAGATCGACACCATGCGCACCCTGCCACGCCGCGCCTTGCTGGCCGCCGCTTCGGCCGCCCTGTTCGCACCGGCGCCGCGCGCCTGGGCGGCTTTCCCCGACCGGCCGGTCAAGCTGATCGTCCCCTGGGCCGCCGGCGGGAGCACCGACGCCATCGCACGCGCCATGGCCCAGCGCATGGGCCAGACCCTCGGCGCCTCGGTGATCGTCGACAACCGGCCGGGCGCGGCGGGCCAGATCGGCACCGAGGCCGCGGCCAGGGCCGCCCCCGACGGCCATACGCTCGCGATCGTCGAACTGCCGCATGCGATCGCGCCCGCCGTGACGGCGCGCCTGCCCTACGACCTGCTGCGCGACTTCACGCCCGTGACGATGATCGGCACCTCGCCGCTGGTCTTCTTCGCGGGCATGGGGGACGACAGCCAGGACTTCCGCAGCTTCGTCAAGGCCGCGGCGGCGGCGCCGATGCCGCCGGCGATCGCGCACAGCGGCGCCGGCACGGTGAGCCATCTGGCGGCCGAACTGCTCGCGAGCCGCACCGGCATCCGCTTCAACATGGTTCCGTACCGCGGCTCCGCGCCCGCGCTGGCCGACGTGGCTGCGGGAACGGTGAGCGGCCACTTCGCGACCTTGGCCAGTGGCGCAAGCCTGCTTGGCGCGCGCAAGATCCGGCCGTTGCTCGTGGCGAGTACGCAGCGGGCCGGCCTGCCCGGGCTCGAGCGGGTGCCGGCGCTGGCCGAGAGCGGGCTCGAGGGGCTCGCGATCGACCAGTGGTGGGCGATGGTGGCCCCCGCGACCACCCCGCTGGAGACCGTCGAGCGGCTGCGGCGCGAAGCCGTTGCGGCGCTCGACCATCCCTCGGTGCGCGAGCGCATGGCGGCGCTCGGCGTGCAGCTCCGGGGCTCCACCACGGCCGAGCTGCGGGCCTTCATGCGCGCCGAGACCGAGCGCTGGCGCAAGGTGGCGCACGAGATCGGGCTGCAGCCGCAATAGGCGCGGCGGGCGGCCGCGCGCGCTGCGGCTTCTTTTTCTCAGCGCCCGGTCTGGACCTTGATCCGGATCGTGTTCACGTCCCAGCCCTTGTTGCGCAGGCGCGTGACCAGCATCGGCGAGAGCTGGCGCAGCTTGGCCGCGGCCGCGCTGCCGTTCACCAGGATGCACCAGACGTCGCCCTCGGCCGGCCCGGCCTGCAGGGCAGGGCGCATGGCGGGCGGGATCAGCCCCTCGACCGCGCGCAGCCGCTCGGTCGCGTCGCGTGCACGGGCCATCAGGCCCGCCAGCGTGGGCGAATCCTCGGCCGCCTGCTGCAGCGTGAAGGAGGGGACGGAGCGGCGATTCATGGGCAATACGGAGGTGGAGACAAGGCAGCTAAAATGCCCGGTTTGCCGACGCTTGCGCCGGCAGATCGGTAGTAGCGGCTGGCTTTCGAGGCTTGCATTCGAAGAAGGTGCGCCCAACTGCTTTCACCATATCTTAGGGAATCCGGTCGCAGTGCCTGTCGTCTCAGGTGCTGACCATCTCCACGCCAATGGCAACCAACTTCCTGACCCAGATCTTCGGCAGTCGCAACGACCGGCTCCTCAAGCAGTACCGCAAAACGGTGGAGCGCATCAATGCGCTCGAACCGGCTTTCGAGAAACTCAGCGACGAAGCACTGCGCGCCAAGACGCAGGAGTTCAAGGATCGGGTCGCCAAGGGCGAAACCCTCGACGCGCTGCTGCCCGAAGCCTTCGCCACCGTGCGCGAAGGCTCCAAGCGGGTCATGAAAATGCGTCACTTCGACGTGCAGCTGCTGGGCGGCATGGCGCTGCACAACGGCAAGATCGCCGAAATGCGCACCGGCGAGGGCAAGACCCTGACCGCCACGCTGCCGGTGTACCTGAACGCGCTGTCGGGCAAGGGCGTGCACGTGGTCACGGTGAACGACTACCTCGCCAACCGCGACGCCACCTGGATGGGCCGGCTCTACAACTTCCTCGGCCTCACGGTCGGCATCAACCTGCCGCAGATGCCGCGCGAGCAGAAGCAGGAAGCCTACGGCAGCGACATCACCTACGGCACCAACAACGAGTACGGCTTCGACTATCTGCGCGACAACATG
>CAMLCW010000276.1 GCA_946478645.1 uncultured Variovorax sp. | reverse complement strand
GGGTTCGCAACGGCCGAGAACGCGCGCACCGTGATGCTCGCGGTCGCGACGGTCGGTGTGATGGCGCTCGGCATGACGCTCGTCCTGCTGGCCGGGGAACTGGACCTGTCGATCGGCGGCGTGGCGGTGATCTCCGGCGTCGTCGGCGGCATGTTGCTGCCGAGCGGATCGGTGGCGCTGGTCATCGGCGGCGTACTGGCGACCGGCGCACTGTGCGGAGTGGTCAACGGCGTTCTCGTCACGCGGCTGCGTGTGCCCTCGCTGATCGTCACGCTGGGCATGCTCGGCATCCTGCGCGCGCTTGCCAACATCCTCTCGGGAGGACAGGCGATCTATCCCGAAGGGAGTACGGGCTACCTCTGGTTCGGCCGCGGTGCCGTGTTGGGCATCCCGGTGCCGGTGCTGGTGTTCGCCATCGCAGCCGCCGCCGCGCTGGTGCTGACGCGGCGCGCCCGGTTCGGGCGTGCACTCTATGCCGTGGGCGGCAATGCCGCGGCTGCGGGGCTCTCCGGCATCCGCGTCGATCGCGTGCGTTTGCTCGTGTTCGTCGCGAGCGGCGTGGCCGCGGCGCTCGCAGGCCTGCTCGAGACAGCGCGGCTGGCCTACATCGGGCCGGCGGGCTTCACCGGCATCGAGCTCAGCGTGATCGCGGTGGCCACGCTCGGCGGCGTCTCGCTTGCGGGCGGCCGCGGCACCATCGAAGGCACCATCCTCGCGGCGCTGATCATCGGCGTGGTCAACAACGCGCTGAACATCGCCGGCGTGTCGAGCTACGTGCAGCAGATCGTCACTGCCGCGGTGATTCTGCTGGTGGTCCTGCCCGATGGGCTGCAGCGCAAGGAGCGCGAGGCATGAACGGCGTCTCCCGCATGTCACCGGTCGCGGCCTCCGAGCCGCGCGCCCTGGCGTCGACCGCCGCCGCGGTGCTGCGCCAGCCGATGCTGTGGCTTCTGGCGGCATTGATGGTCGGTGGCGCGCTGAGTTCGCCCTATTTCCTGAGCACCGACAACTTCGCGAACCTGCTGCGCCAGGTGGCGATCTTCGGCTTTCTCGCGCTCGGGATGAACCTGGTCATGCTCACGGGGCGCATCGACCTCTCGGTGGGCGCGACCATGGTCTTCAGCGTGATCGCTGCGATCGAGATCATGGTGGCCGCTGGCGGCGTTCTCGATGTGCGCATGGTGGGCCGCGGCAACACCTATGTGGGCCCCACGGTCCCCCTCGTTGCGTTGACGCTGGGCGTCGGCATGCTGGTGGGACTGGTCAACGGCCTGGGCGTCGCCTACGGCCGGGTCGCGCCATTCATCATGACGCTGGTCACGCTCAGTGCGCTGCGCGGCCTGGGCTATGTGCTCTCGAACGGCCGGCCCTACTACCTGCGCACCGAGGGCTACCGCTGGCTGGGCGAAACCAATCTGGGGCCGATGCCGGTGTCGATGCTCGCACTGCTGGCGGTGTTCGCCGTGCTGGCGTGCATCCTTCATGCGCACGTGGCAGGCAAGCGGATCTATGCCATCGGAGGTGACGAGAAGACAGCACGCTTCGCCGGCGTGCGCGTCGGACGGTGGGTGGTGGCGGTCTACGTCGCGAGCGGGCTGTGCGCCGCGCTCGCCGGACTGGTCCTGACCTCTCGCGCGAATTCGGTCGATGCGCCGATGGGCATGGGCTATGAACTCATCGCGATCGCCATCGCCGTGCTCGGCGGCACCAGCCTGGCAGGCGGCTACGGCTCGCCCTACCGCACCCTGTGCGCGGCGCTCGCCTTCGTGGCGGGGCTGAATCTGCTGCGGCTGCACGACGTGAACGCCTGGTACCAGGAACTGATCATCGGCGTGGTGCTGATCGCCGCCGTCACGGTGTCGGTGCGGCTGCAGCGCCGCGGCGCATGAGAAACGAGATCACATGAAGGAGACGACGGCATGGCACGCACTTTGATGCTCGGCATCGACATCGGCACCACCAACGTGAAGGCGGTGGTGCTGGACACGCAGACGAACCAGGTGGTTGCGACGGGCTCGCGCGAGCATCCGCTCTTCCATCCGCGTCCCGGCTGGGCCGAGCAGGACCCGAACAACTACTGGAAGGCGGTGGTCGCATCGATACGCCAGTGCCTCGACAAGGGCCCCTTCGCGGACGCGATCGGAGGTGTCGCGATCTCCGGCCTGGTCGGGGTGACCTTGCCGGTCGACCAGTCCGGCAGGCCGCTGCGCGATGCGATGATCTGGATGGATGCGCGCTCCGAGCGTGAATGCAGCGAGATCCGCGAGCGGGTCGGCGAGGAGACGATCAACCGCATCAACGGCAATCGCATTGCGCCATGGTTCATCGAGCCGAAAGCGCTGTGGATCAAGAACCACCAGCCGCACGTCTTCAACGCGACCCACAAGTTCCTGTCGCCCGCCGGCTTCTGCACCTTCCGGATGACGGGGACCTTCTCGATCAACACCGGCGACGCGGGGCTGTTCTATCCCTACGAGTACAAGAAGTACCGCTGGAACGAGACCGTGGCCGACGCGATCGGCGTGCCCATCGACAAGTACGCGCGCATCTACCAGTCGCACGAGGTGGTCGGCGAGATCACGCGGCTCGCGGCCGAGGAAACCGGCCTGCCGAGCGGCATCCCGGTGGTCGCGGGCGGTACCGACATCAGTTCGGCGGCGCTCGGCGCCGGCGTCACCCGGGCGGGCCAGGCCTACTATTCGATGGGGACGGGCTCGAACCTCGGGATCATGATCCCGACGGAGCAGGACGTCGACGAGTTCCGCATCCTGAAGTGGCCGCACGTGCTGCCCGGACTCACGATGTTCGATGCGCCGATGGCTTTCACCGGCGCATCGCTGAAGTGGTTCCGCGACAATTTCGGCTCGGTCGAATGGCAGATCGCGGAACGTGTCGGCCAGAACGTGTTCGATCTCTTCACCGCCGAGGCCGAGCGCGTCGCGCCCAATGCCGACGGGCTGCTTTACCTGCCGTACCTCGGCAACTCGCTGGCCCCGCACTGGAACTCGAATGCCTGCGGCACCTTCTTCGGCGTGCGGGCAGGCACGACGCGTGCGCACTTCATCCGGGCGCTGGTGGAGGGGGTGGCCTACGACCTGTATGCCAACGTGCGGATCGCGCAGTCGGCAGGGGTGAAGCTCGACCGGCTGATCCTCAACGGCGGGCCCACGAAGAGCCGTTTCTGGAACCAGATCACCGCCAACGTGGTGAACCTGCCGCTCGACATTCCGGATGTCAATGAAGCCGCACCGCTCGGCGATGCGATCCTCGCAGGCGTGGGCGCCGGCATCTACCGCGACCCCTGCGAGCCCGCCGGCCAGATCGCCACGATCAAGCACACGGTCGAACCCGATGCGGCCATGCACCAGCGCTACGCCGAGTTCTTCGGGCTCTGGCAGGACGTGCTCAAGGATCTGCACGGGGCCATGGACCGGCAGCACGCACTGCTCGAGCGCTACCGCCTCGGCGAAGGCGGCTGACGATGCAGGGCGTCGATGTGGCGGCAAAATCGCTGCTGGAGGTGCGCGGCATCGGCAAGCGTTTCGGTGCGGTCGTGGCGCTGCAGGACGTCAGCTTCGATGTCCGCCCGGGAGAGGTCCATGCGCTCGTGGGCGAGAACGGCGCTGGCAAGTCGACGCTGCTGGCCATCGTCAACGGCCTGCAGCGGCCCGACGATGGCGAGCTGTTCATGCTGGGCCGCGCGACGCGGTTCTCCGGTCCACTGCAGGCGCGCCGCAGCGGACTGGCGCTCGTGCACCAGGAACTGGCGCTGTGCCCCAACCTCACGGTGGCGGAAAACCTTTTCCTCGGCCAGGAGCCGCGCAGTGCGCTCGGCCGCGTCGATCATGCGCAGATGACGCGGCGCAGCGCCGAACTGCTCGAGCGCCTCGGTGCGCGCATCTCGCCCGCGCGGCGGGCGTCGGAGCTTTCGCTCAGCGAGCGCCAGTTGGTGGAGATCGGCAAGGCCCTCGCGAGCGAGCCGCGCGTGCTGGTGCTCGACGAGCCCACCGCGTCGCTGACCGACGAGCATGTCAATCTGCTGCTCGAGACCGTGGGGCGGCTTCGCGCCGAAGGCTTGGGCATCGTCTATGTGTCGCACCGACTCGAAGAGGTGCTCGCGGTGGCCGACCGCATCACGGTGCTCAGGGACGGCCGGGTCGCCGCGCGCTTCGAAGCCGGCAAGGCTACCGAGCAGACGCTGATCCGCGCCATGGTGGGCCGCGACCTCGGCGAGCGCTTTCCGCCGCGGCACGCGCCGCCGCGCGGGGACAGGCTCATCGAGGCCGTCGGCCTCGGGTTGCACGGCCGCTACCGCGACATCGACCTGGCCGTGCATGCCGGCGAGATCGTCGGCATCGCGGGGTTGATGGGCTGCGAGCGCGAAAGCGTGATCCGCACTCTGTTCGGACTGCATGTGCCCGACGAAGGCGAGTTGAAGGTGCGCGGCCGGCCGGTCCGGTTCGCCCGCGCGGCCGACGCGATCGACGCGGGCATCGCCTACCTCCCGGCCGACCGAAAAACCGAAGGCCTGGTGCTGGGCATGTCGGTCTATGACAACCTCGCCCTGGGCACGCTGACGCAGCTCTCTCGCCTTGGCATGCTCTCCGGGCGCCGGCAGCGGCTTCAGGGAGATGCGCTGATCGAACAGCTCCAGATCAAGGCGGCCGCGCCGCAGCGTGGCGTCGTCAATCTCTCGGGCGGCAACCAGCAGAAGGTCGTGCTCGGCAAATGGATCGCGCGTGGCGCCGACGTCTGGATCGTCGAGGAGCCCACGCGCGGCGTCGATGTGGGCGGCAAGCAGCACATCTGGGAGGCACTGCACCGGCTTTCACGCGAGGGCAAGGCGATCCTCGTCGTTTCGAGCGAACTGCCGGAGCTGATGGGGCTTTGCGACCGCATCGCCGTCATGAGCCGCGGCCGGATCACCGGTGAATTCGAGCGCGCAGCCTTTGACGCCGATGTGCTCGCGCGTTGCGCGGTGGCCGCCTGAGCGGCCGCGCGGCCCCCGCGATCAATAGGCATGTTCAAACAATGAATTGGCCCGCGCCGGCCCTGCCTCCTAGCATCGAAGAACTCCCCCTTCAGCAAGCCGAGGGGCGAACCCATCACTTCGAGGAAGGCAATCAATGAGCATCGCGACATTCGGCCGCATGGGCACGCAGGAATGGTCCCTGACCGGCGCGGAGAAGATTCCACGCCAGACGCTCAAGGCCCTGCGGGAACGAAGCAACGGGCCCGGGCTCGTGCACCTTGCAGTCCACGCGGCGGCGCTCGCTGTCACGGGCACGCTGATCTACCTTTCGCTGGGGCTCTGGTGGGCGTGGCTGATCGCTTCGTTCCTGCACGGTTCGGTGATCGTGCTCCTGTTCGCACCGCTGCACGAATGCTCGCACGGCACGGCGTTCCGCACGCGCTGGCTCAACACCGCGGTCGGCATGCTGGCGGGGCTCGTCAGCATGCGGCCGTTCCTGTACTTCAAGTACCGCCACACGGCCCATCACACCTACACCCAGCACGCGTCGCTCGACCCCGACATCGTGCCGTTCCCGACCACCATCGGTAGCTACCTCGCGATGATCCTGGGCGCCTCCTTCTGGCCCAAGATGCTGGGAACGCTGTGGCGCGGAACGACCGGGCGCTTCAATGCGCTGGAGCTGTCGTTCATTCCGGCGAGCGACGTCCGCCGGGTCAGCTGGGAGATCCGCGCGGCGGTGCTGCTGTACCTGCTGGTCGCGGCCGCCTCGGTGGCATTCCAGTCGTGGGCCGCCGTGCTGTATTGGCTGTTCCCGCGCTTCATCGGCGAACCCGTGCTCCGCGCCATCCGCATGGCGGAGCACACCGGTGCCGACGAAAGCCCCAACCTGCTCGCGAACACCCGCACCACGCTCGCCAATCCGGTGTTCAGGACGCTGTACTGGAACATGCCGTACCACGCGGAGCATCACGTCGCTTCGTCGGTACCGTTCCATGCGCTCGGACGGCTGCACCGCGAGCTGAAGCCGCACCTGGGTTGCCTGTCGACGAGCTACTGGCAGGTTCACCGCGAGATCATCGGCCAGGTGCTGCGCCGCCGGCGCGAGGCGGTGCGGCCGTGAACGGCCGCGCGGAGGGGGCGCCAATGTGCCGCGTGGTTGTCGTGGGTGGCGGCCAGGCGGGCGGGCGCACCGCGCAGGCGCTGCGCCGCTGCGGCCATGCCGGGCCGATCACGCTGGTCGGCGACGAAGCCCAGCCGCCCTACGAGCGGCCGCCGCTGTCGAAGGATGTGCTGCTCGGCCGCGCCGATCCTTCATCGCTGCAACTGCTGCCGGTGCACGGATGGCGCGAACTCGACGTCGAGCTGATATGCGCGCGGCGCGCTGTGGAAGTGGAGCGCGAAGCAAGGCGGGTGCGCCTGGACGATGGCACCGCCCTCGATTTCGACCACCTGGTGCTGGCAACCGGTGCGCGGCCTCGCGCGTTTGCGGGGCCGGTCGAACCGGGGACCGAGCTTTTCTACCTGCGCACCATCGATGACGCCCTGCGGCTCGCGCCGCGGCTTGCGCGCGGCTGCCGCGTCGGCATCGTCGGTGCCGGATTCATCGGGCTGGAGCTCGCGTCGACCGCGCGGGCGCTGGGCGCCGAGGTGACGCTCGTCGAAGCGGCGCCCCGGCCGCTGGCGCGCCTGCTGCCCGCCGCCTTTGCGTCGGCGCTGCTGGAGCCGCATCGGGCCCGGGGCGTGGAGATCCTGCTCGGGGCGGCCGTGGCACGCATCGGGCCCGGGCGCATCCATCTGTCGAACGGACGGGTGATCGAGGCCGACACCATCGTCATCGGCATCGGTGCGTGCGCCAATGACGAGCTGGCGGCTGCGGCGGGCCTGGTGGTGCGCGACGGCATCCTGGTCGATGCGGCAGGCCGCAGCA
>CAMLCW010000275.1 GCA_946478645.1 uncultured Variovorax sp. | reverse complement strand
CGCGCAGCGAAATAAAGGAGGAGGCCGCAGGCCGGGGGACATTCGCGGAGGGGAGCCCACCGTCGGCGGGATCGCGCCCCGAACAAGCCTTAGCCACACGAGCAGCCAAGAACATCAGGGCACCAACTTCCACTGCCCCTTCTCGAGCTTCACCACCACGCGCGAACGTTCGTCCGCGCCGTAGCGGTCGGTGGGCTTGAAGTTGTAGACCGCATGCGTGCCGACGAGCTCCTTGGTGCTCACGATGGCGTCGCGCAGTGCAAGCCGGAACTGCGGCGTGCCGGGCTCGGCCTTGGTGGCGAGCGCGCGCTGCGCCGCGTCGAGGTACAGCAGCCAGGCATCGAAGGTGTAGGCCGAGAAGGCATCGGTCGGCGGTGCGCCGTTGGCCTTCTGGTAGGCCGCGCGGAAGTCGAGCGACACCTTGCGGATCGGATTCGATTCAGGCAGCTGCTCGGCCACGATCACGGGGCCGGTGGGCGCCAGCAGGCCCTCGACCGCATTGCCGCCGACGCGCACGAAGTCGGGGTTGATGAGCGCGTGCATGCCGTAGATCTGGCCCTTGTAGCCGCGGTCGGCGAGCGCCAGGTACGGCAGCGCGCCAGGCGTGCCCGAGGTGCCGGTGATCACTGCGTCGGGGCGCAGCGCCGCGATCTTCAGCACTTGGCCCGTGACCGACGAGTCGGCGCGCGCATAGCGCTCGTTCGAGACCACCTTGATGCCCGCGGGCGCTGCGCTCTTCTGCAGCGCGTCGTACACCAGGTCGCCCCAGGCGTCGGAAAAACCGATGTAGCCGACCGTCTTGACGCCCGACTTCTTCATGCGCTCGACCACCGCGCTCACCATCAGCGGCGCGGGCTGCGGCAGCGTGACCATCCACGCGCCCTCCTCGCCCGGCAGGTTCGCGTTGGCGATGGAGATCAGCGGCGTCTTGGTTTCGCGCGCCACGCCGGCGATGGCCAGCGCACCGGGCGAGCCCGCGGTGCCGATGATCACGTCGACCTTGTCCTCGTCGATCATCTTGCGTGCGTTGCGCGCGGCGGTCGACGGATCGGAGGCATCGTCGAGCTGCACCAGCTGGACCTTGCGGCCGCCGACTTCGGCCTTGTAGGCCAGCGCCGCCTTCATGCCCTTCTCGTAAGGAATGCCGAGCGACGACACCGGACCCGACAGCGAGGTGATGAAACCGACCTTGAGATCGGCCGACCATGCGCCCGCGGCGGTGACGAGGGCGCCGAGGCCCACGGCGATGCCCGCGAGGGCTCGGAATCGGTTCGGAACTGTCATGGCAATGCTCCCGGTGGGGTGGTGGTGGTGAATGAATGCTTGAAATGAATGAATGAGCCGGACGGTCAGAGCGCCAGGCTGCCGACGCTGGTGCCGCCGCAGACGTAGAGCACCTGGCCGGTGACGAAGCTGTTGTCGGCGTCGGCGAAGAAACGCACGGCGCGTGCCACGTCGGCCGATTCGCCGAGGCGTTTCACCGGCACCGACGCGGCGAGCGCGCGCTCCTTCTCGCTGCCGGCCTCGACCACGTCGTAGAACATGTCGGTGCGGATCGGGCCCGGCGCGACCACGTTCACCGTGATGCCGTCGGCCGCCAGCTCGAGCGCCCAGGTGCGCGCCATGCCCAGCATGCCGGCCTTGGTGGCCGAATAGCTGGTGCGCGTCGCCAGACCGAGCGCGGCGCGCGACGAGAGCAGCACGATGCGGCCGAACTTCTGTGCCCGCATCGCGGGCAGTGCGCCCTGCACGAGCTGGATCGCCGAGCCCAGGTGCAGGTCGACCAGCGCATCGAGATCGTCGAGCTTCACGTCGGCGAGCAGGGCCGCGCGGATCACGCCGGCGTTGTGCACGACCGTGGTCGGCGAAAAGCGCGCGACCAGCTCGCGCACCGCGTCGCCCGTGGCCGCGCGGTCGCTCAGGTCGACCTCGATGCTGTGCAGCTTCGGGTGCGCAATGTCGGCCTTGCGGCGCGCGAGCGACACCACTTCGTAGCCCAGCGCGAGCAGGTCTTCGCAGATCGCGCGCCCGATGCCGGCGCTGCCGCCCGTGACCGCCGCGACCTTGCTCGGTGCCGTCATGCCGGCGCTCCCACCAGCGCGAGCACGCGCAGCGGGCTGCCGCTGCCCTTCTCGATCTTCAGCGGCGGGCAGATCAGCACCGCGCCGGCCGGCGGCAGCAGGTCGAGGTTGGCGAGGCATTGCAGGCCATAGCGCCCCGCGCCATGCATGTAGTAGTGGCACGGGTACGGCGGGCGCAAGTGGTAGCCCTGCCCCGCGTCGGTGCCGATGGCCTCCGAGCCGAAGCCCAGCACATCGCGCTGCTCGACCAGGAAGCGCACGGCCTCCGTGCTCGGGCCCGGCGTGTGCTGCCCGGTCTCGTCGAAGTTCTGGTAGGCCGCGGGGTCGCTGCGCTTGGACCAGTCGGTGCGCATCAGCACCCAGGCGCCCTTCGGGATGCGGCCGTGCGCGGCTTCGTAGCGCTCGATGTCGGCCACGCTCAGCAGGTAGTCGTCGTTGGCCTGCACGTCGGCCGAACAGTCGATCACGCAGGCCGGCGCCACGAAGTTCTGCACCGGAATGGTGTCGACCGAGTTGTTCGGCAGGTCACGCCCCGAGATCCAGTGGATCGGCGCGTCGAAGTGCGTGCCGGTGTGCTCGCCGCAGGAGAAGTTGTTCCAGTACCAGGCCGGGCCGCGCTCGTCGTACTTGGAGACTTCCTCGATCCGGAACGGCCAGCACTGGCCCATCTCGGGCGGCAGCGCGATCTGCGGAAACTCGGGCGTCAGGGTCTGCGTGAGGTCGATCACGCGGATGCGGCCGCTGGCCATGGCGGTCACGAGGCCGCCGAGGATGTCGGCGGTGGAGATGGATGCTGTGGTCATGTTTCAGTGCTCTTGGATGCGGACTTCCGGACGCGGAAGTCGCAGAGGTTTCGCAGAAGTCGCAGAAGTGAAAACCAAAAAGTTGAGCTGGCCTTTGCGGTGCGGGCAGGCGGTCGAAACGAACCGCAGGTGGTCGAGCATCGTGATCAAAAGATTCATTCGGGTATTCCTTTTGCGCTCTCTGCGAAACCTCTGCGTCCTCTGCGTCCGGTCGTCCGCTTTAGACGGCCTACCCACCGGCCGCAAGCTCGCGCTCGAGCACCTTGGGGTTGTCGCGCCAGCGCTCGAGCCATTCCTGTGCCACGTCGCCCGGGTACACGTCTTCCACGCCATCGCGCAGCGCCTTCACGATCGCGTTGGCGAGCGCGGTGGGGGCGAGCTTGGGTGGCGGCGTGTGCTGGTTCCATTCGTCGTCGATGGGGCCCGGGAACACGTTGATCACGCGGATGCCGGCCGGGCGCATCTCGGCGCGCAGGCACTGTGCGAGCGAGTACGCGGCCGCCTTCGAGGCGCTGAAGGTGCCGTGTGGCGGGAAGTTGCTGAGCGCGTAGATCGACAGCAGGTTGACCCATGCGGTCGCGCCGGTCGCGCCGTCGGCCGAGCGGCCCTTGAGCGCCGGGCCGAACTCCTGCGCGAGGCGCAGCAGGCCGAAGTAGTTGATGTCCATCTCGGCCTTGGCCACGTCGGTGCCGCGGCGGCTGCCGATGCCGAAGGTGCGGTGCAGCTCGGCGTTGTTGATCACGATGTCGACCTTGCCGCCGATCGAGCCCGCCACTTCGGTCACCTGGCGCCCGTTCGTCAGGTCGAGCGGCACCAGCGTCACCTGCGGCAGCGCCGAGATGTCGTCGAGCCCGTTGTCCAGCTTCTTCCACGGCTCGGCATGGCCGACCCAGACGATGTCGGCACCGGCTTTCACGAGCGCGCGCACCAGGGCCTGGCCCACCTCGGTCTTGCCGTCGGTCACCAGCGCCTTGCGGAATTTGGGATCGCTGGTCATTTCGCGCAGCATCTTGTCGTCGGCCATGTGGGGACTCCCTTCGTTCGGAAAAGCAATGAGGACGGCCTGGCCGGCTCGATCGAGCCGGGCGCCCACGCGGACACGCTGAGGCGCCTCGCCGACCTCGCCATGCAGGTGGACCATGAGCGTCGGCCCCGCATCGAGGTGCACCAGCCCGAGCCGCCACGGCAGCCGCTCGCGGAAGAACAGGTCGTTGCTGTGGTGCAGCGTGGTGCTGCCGAGCAGCTCGCCCTCGCCGCTCTGTTCGCGCCAGCGCAGCGCAGCCGACAGGCACTTGTGGCAGACCTCGCGCGGCGGGTACTGCACGGTGCCGCAGTCGTCGCAGGTCTGCAGCTCGAAGCGGCCCTCGGCGGCGGCCGCCGTGAGGCCCAGCGCGACGCGCCCGCGTGTGCCGGGCGGCAGGTTCATCTGCCGGGTGCGCAGCACCGGGTTCTTGCGCGGGGGGCGCATCAGGGGCATGGTCATGGTGTGCTGTGCCTCATGAAGAGGGAATTCGGACAGCCGGACGCAGAAGGCGCAAAGGTTTCGCAGAAGACGCAAAAGGGAGCCAGACAAAAAGGATTTCTTTCGCGTTCTCTGCGAAACCTTTGCGTCCTCTGCGTCCGGAAGTCCGCTTTCACGACGGCCTCCCCAGGATCACCGCACCCGTGCACAGGCAGCGGTCGTAAGTCACCATGCCGAACCCCGCGACGAGACCGAGTTGCGCATCGGGCACGGCGCGCGGTCCGGCTTGATCCGTCAGTTGGCGGATCGCCTCGACCATGCCGAGGAAGCCGCCCGCCGCCCCGGCCTGGCCAGCCGACAGCTGGCCGCCGCTGGTGTTGTTGGGAAAGCTGCCGTCGAAGGTCATGGTGTGCGACTGCACGAAGGCCGGGCCCTCGCCCTTCTCGCAGAAGCCCAGGTCCTCGAACTGCATCATCACGATCACGGGGTAGTCGTCATAGGTCTGCACGAAATCGAGCTGGGCAGGCTGCACGCCGGCCTGCGCGTAGAGGTCGTCGCGGTCCATGCGCCAGCCGCCCTGCACCATCACCGGGTCTTCGGCGTAGGCGTTGTGGCGCTCGATGGCGCCGCGGATCACCGCATGCGGCAGGCCCAGGTCGCGCGCGCGATCCTCGCTCATCACCAGGAACGCGTCCGCGCCGGCGCAGGGCATCACGCAATCGAACAGGTGGATCGGGTCGGAGATCGGCCGCGACGCCATGTATTCGTCGAGCGTCAGCGCCTTCTTGAACATCGCGTTCGGATTGCCGAGCGCGTTGGTGCGCTGGTCGACGCAGATGCGCCCGAAGTCCTCGCGCTTCGCGCCGTAGGTGCGCATGTAGTTGGCGGTGATGAACGCGAAGATCGAGTTCGGCCCGCCCGAGCCATAGGGGTAGCTCGCGTCGCGCGCGAAGTTGCTGAAGCTGCCGAGCGTCTGGCGGAACGAGTCGACATGGTTGGTGTCGGCACCCACGCAGGCCACGATGTCTGCATCGCCCGCCTGCACCGCACGCGCGGCGCGGCGCAGGCACATCACGCCCGAGGCGCCGCCCGTGGGCACGTGGTCGAGCCAGCGCGGCGACATGCCCAGATGCTGCGTCACGCCCACGGCCGTGTCGGGCGCGAGCGAGAAGCTGCTGAGGCAGAGACCGTCGATCTGGTCCTTGGCAACGCCGCTCGCCTGGACCAGCGCCTCGATGGCCCGGCCGACGAACCAGTGCGCGGTGTGCGTGGAATAGCGCACGTAGGGCACCGTGACGGGCACCGCGACGGCCACGCCTTCGTAGGACAACCGGTTGCGCTTCATGCCGGCTGCCTCTTCTTCATGGCGCGCGTGTCGATGCAGTGACGCTGCCCCGGCAGCGAATGCGCCATGTCGCGCAGCTGGCCGCGCTGGATCTTCTGCGAGGGCGTGAGCGGCAGCGCGTCCACGAACGCGACGTAGCCCGGCGCCTTGTAGTAGGCGAGCTGGTCGAGCGCGTGTTCGACGATGCTGGCCGCGATCTGGGCGTGCCGTGCGGCATCGGCGGCGTCTTCGCGCAGCACGATGCAAGCCAGCACTTCGTCGCCGCGCACCGCGTCGGGCGTGGCGGCCACGGCCGACGCCTTCACGGCCGGATGCTGGTTGAGCACGCTCTCGACCTCGACCGCCGAGATGTTCTCGCCGCTGCGGCGGATCACGTTCTTCTTGCGGTCGACGAAGAAGAAGTTGCCCTCGGCGTCGCGGCGCACCAGGTCGCCGGTGTGAAACCATCCGCCGGCCCAGGCCTCGGCCGTGGCCGCGTCGTCCTTCAGGTAGCCCGAGAAGAAGTAGCGCCGCGGGTCGGCACCGGCCGAGCGCACGAGCAGTTCGCCCGGCGCATCGATGCCCACCTCGCTGCCGTCGTCGCCCACGAGGCGGATCTCGACGAAGTCTTCCTGCCGGCCGAAGCAGCTGGTGCCCACGCGCCGCGGCTCGCGGTTGGCCATGATGCAGGCGGCCGCGCCGGTCTCGGTCATGGCCCAGGCCTCGACGAGCGGAAAGCCGAAGCGTTCCTCGAACGGCGCATGGTTCTTGCGGTCCACGCCGGCGCCGAAGCCCCAGCGGATCGTGTGGTCGCGGTCGGCGGCCGATGCCGGCGCCGACAGCAGCATCGCGGGCATCACGCCCAGGTAGTGCGCGATGGTCGCGCCGCTCTCGCGTGCGCTTGCGAGCCAGCTCTTCGGATGGAAGCGGTCGAGCTGCACCAGGCAGCCGCCCGCGACGAGCACCACCATGGTCGAGAACGCCATCGCGTTCATGTGGTTGAGCGGCAGCGGCGTGATGACGCGCTCGGCATCGCGCCGGATGCTGCACACGCCGTCGAGCGCGGCATACCACTGGCCCGCGCGCAGGAAATAAGCGTTGCTCAGGATGCAGCCCTTGGGGCGCCCGGTGGTGCCCGAGGTGTAGAGCAGGCCGCATTCGGTGGCCTCGCCGATGGCCTCGCCGGCACGCGGCGCTGCCGTGCTGGCGGGCGGCACCGCGTCGTCGGGCCCCATAGATCGGAAGAGCACA
>CAMLCW010000274.1 GCA_946478645.1 uncultured Variovorax sp. | reverse complement strand
GCTCCGGCCCCAGCGCTCGCGGACGCCGGCGATGCCGGGAAAGCCGTCCTCCACGCCGAAGGCCAGCACGATGCGCGCGGCCGAGAGCTGCCGGCCGTCTTCAAGCGTGGCAGCAAAGCCGCCCGACCCGTCGGCGCGCGCCTCGGTCACACGGCCTTCGATGAAACTGGCGGTGGGATAGGCAAGCACCTTGGCGCGCGCATCGGCCATCATCTTCAGGGGCGGCGTGCCGTCCTGCCCGAAGAAGCCGTGCGCGGCGTCGGCAAAACGGTTGCGCGGCGCGCCCGCATCGACGATGCAGACGTTCTTTCGCGCACGCGCGAGCTGCAGGGCAGCGGAAAGGCCGGCGAAGCTGCCGCCGATGATCAATGCGTCAAAGTGCATGTTGAATGTCCTCGAGGTTGAAGCCGCCGCGCGTCATGCGGCGATGAAAGTCCCTGGATAGATCGGCCAGCGTGATGCTGTTGAAACGCGCGACCAGCAGCGCCTCGGCGTCGCGGCAGGCGTCGTCGAGCGCCGCATTCACGGCCTGCTCGACGATGCAGCCCGGGCTTTCGGTGCGGTTGCCGATGGCCAGCAGCGCCGGCGAACCCACCGCCTGGTGGATGTCGCCGAGCGTCACCGCATCGAGCGGGCACGACAGCACCCAGCCGCCGCCATGCCCCTTGGCCGAACTCACGAAGCCCGCCTCGCGCAGCCCGGCCATCACGCGCCGCACCACGACGGGGTTGGTCTGCATCGCCATGGCCAGCGTGTCGGACGTGACGGGCCCCTCCATCTCGGCCATGTGGAGCAGTGCGTGGAGGACGCCGGAAAGCTTGCTGTCTCGTTTCATGCAACATTATGAGTTGCGTGAAAAGCTGGGCGCTCGGGCAAGGCACGGCAGACCCTGCGCGCGGCACGGTCATCGGGCCCGCGGAAAGCGGACCTATTTCCTGAAATACGCACTCGGCGATGTGCTTCGGCACGCGCGACACAGCATCATCCGGCCAGCCGCTGGCCAGGGCTGCCATCGGCAAGAACAAGCCAAGGGAGGTCGATGTGATGAGAAGCGTCGTGTCTGTGTTTCTGGCCCTGGTGCTGGCGTCCCCGGCTTCCTCGGCCCAGGCTGCGGTCGGACTGACAGAGATACCGGGCATGGCGGGCGACGGCCCGGTCACGGTGTTCTATCCGTCGAGCGGCGAGGCAGAGGCGCTGCGGCGCGGCCCCTTCACGCTGCAGGTCGCGCCTCAGGGGCCGGTCGAGCGTGGCAACGGCCGGCTGGTGGTGATCTCGCACGGCTCGGGCGGCTCGCCGTGGCCGCAGTCCGACCTCGCGCGTGAACTGGTGAACGCCGGCTTCATCGTGGCCCTGCCCCAGCACAAGGGCGACAACCACCGCGACGACCGCCATCCGGGCCCGGACAGCTGGACGATGCGCCCTGCCGAGGTCTCGCGCGCGATCGATGCAGTGGCGGCCGATGCGCGCTTCGCGCCGCTGCTCGCGCTCGACCGCGTCGGCATGTACGGCATGTCGGCCGGCGGTCACACCGCGCTGAGCCTCGCGGGCGGGCGCTGGTCGCCGGCGGCCTTCGCGAAACACTGCGACGCCCACCTCGCGGAAGAATTCCATGCTTGCGTGGGACTCACCACGCGGCTGACCGGCGGCTGGGCCGATGGCATCAAGCTGGTGGCCGCCCACCTGGTGATCCGCTGGCGCTTCGACGATGCCACGCCGCGCGCGCACCACGCCCCGCGCATTGCCGTGGTCGTGGCCGGTGTGCCCGCGGCGGCCGACTTCGACATGGCCTCGCTGGTGACGCCGCGTGTGCCGCTCGGCCTGATCACGGCGCGCCAGGACCGATGGCTGGCGCCGCGGTTCCACAGCGACCGCGTGCTGGCCGCCTGCCTGCCGCGCTGCCAACTGCTCGCCGACCTGCCCCGGGGCGGCCATGGCGCGCTGCTGTCGCCGCTGGTGCCAGGTCTCGATGGGCTGATCGGCGACCTGCTCAACGATCCACCGGGCTTCGACCGTGCCGCGGTGGTACCGGACGTGAACAGGGCGATATCCGCCTTCTTCCGACGCCATCTTCTGCCTTGATGCAGCGGCGCGCCTAACGTTCGGGCGGCCGTTTTCGCCGACGGAGAGCGCCCACAGCAATGCGCGACGGCGGCGCACATGGCGACAAACGGGGTTGTGGCGATGGTGGCACCCGAATCGATCGAACGCGGTCGGTTCTTTCCCAAAAGCTACGAAAGGAATCGTCACCCATGAAGCAACAACAACAACACAACAGGACCATCGTCCTCGGCGCCCTGCTCGCCGGTCTTCTCGCTGCCAGCGGCTTTGCGCAGGCGCAAGGCGTTGGCGTCGGTGTCGGCGTCAATGCCGACGTGAATGCCTCCGGCAGCGCCACCGGCGCGCGTCAGGGCACCACCGCGGCAGGCGCCAACGCGCGCGGCGGCACGGCCGCGGGCGCGAACGCCACCACCGGAGGCAGCGGCAGCGCCGCCACCGATGCGGCCGGCAATGCGGTCGGCGGCGTGGGCAACGCTGTCGGCGGCGTGCTCGGCGGGGCCACGAATACCGTGAGCGGCGCCACGGGTGCCGTGGGCGGTGTGGCAAACACCGCGACCGGCGCGGTGGGTGGCGCGACCAACGCAGTCGGCGGCGCCACCAACGCTGCAGGCGGCGTGACCAACACGGTAGGCGGCACGCTCAATGGCGCGACCGGCGCCGTCGGCTCGGCCGGCGGCGCGGTGAAGGCGCCCGCGGTCGGCGCGAAGGCCGGCGCCAAGGCCCAGGGCTCGGGCGGCGTCGATATCAAGAAGTAACTGCGGCCAGAACACGCAGCAGCGCAACCCAGTGCACCCGTGGAACGGGCTTTGCCCGGCCACCGGGTGCGCCCCCCAGTGGGGGGAGGCGGCTACACGAAGTGAGCCGCTTCGGGGGGCGTGTTTAGCTTGAACAGGCTCGTGACCTCGGCATCGAGCACCAGGAGCCCGCGCTGATTGAACAACCGCCAGCGCCAGCGCAGGATGCCGAGCGTGGGCCGCTTCTCGGAGCGCCGGACTTCGATCACGTCGGCGACGAGCCGCAGCGCATCGCCGGGCCGCACGGGGTTGGGCCAGCGCACATGCTCGAGCCCCGGCGACGCGAACGATTCGGAGCCCTCGAGCGCGGCACCGACGACGAGGCGCATCGCGATCGCGCAGGTGTGCCAGCCGCTCGCGATCAGTCCGCCGAAGGGGCTCTGGGCGGCGGCCTCGGCGTCGGTGTGGAACCACTGCGGGTCGTAGTCCTTTGCGAAACGGACCAGCTCGGCTTCGGTGAGCACATGCGGCCCGGCCTCGATGACCTGGCCCGCATGGAAGTCGGCGAACTTCATTGGCCGGCGTTCAGTACGTCTCGAGGTGCAGCCGGCCTTCGCGCTTGAGCGCACCGCCGACGGCGTCCCAGTCGAGCCCGGCGTCCTTCGCGATGTCGCGCAGCGCGAGCACCACGCCCTCTTCCATGCTCTTGAGGCCGCAGACGTAGAAGTGGCTCGCGCCGTCTTTCAAGAGCGCCGCCAGGTCGGCCGCGCGCTCGCGCATCAGGTCCTGCACATAGCGCTTGGGTTGCCCCGGGGTGCGCGAGAACGCGAGGTTGATGTCGATGAAATCCTTCGGCAGCGACTGCAGCGGGCCGAAGTACGGCAGCTCCTGCTGCGTGCGCGCGCCGAAGAACAGCATGAGCTTGCCGCCTTCGAACTTGCCGCTCTTGCGCAGGCGCCGGCGCCACTCGGTCATCGCGCGCATGGGGGCGCTGCCGGTGCCGGTGCAGATCATCACGATGTGCGACTTCGGATGGTTCGGCATCAGGAACGAGGCGCCGAAGGGCCCGACCACCTGCACCGTGTCGCCGACCTTGAGGTCGCAGACGTAGTTCGAGGCGAGGCCGCGCACCGGATTGCCCTGGTGGTCCTCGGTCACGCGCTTCACGGTCAGCGAGACGTTGTTGTAGCCGGGGCGCTCGCCGTTGCGCGGGCTCGCCACCGAGTACTGGCGCGCATGGTGGCGCTTGCCGAGCGTGTCGGTGCCGGGCGGCACGATGCCGATCGACTGGCCCTCGAGCACCGGGAACGGCACCACGCCGAAGTCGAGCACGATGTGGTGCGTCTCGCTGTCGAAGCCGGCCTCGGTGCAGTTGAAGTTGCCGACCACGGTGGCGGTGGTCGGGGTCTTGGGTGGAAACAGGTTGGTGTAGGCGTGCGCGGCCGACCAGGGCGGCACGGTGGCGCCGTATTGCGCGGAGTTGAAAACCGGCTCGACGGAATCGACCGCGGCGGTGCTCTCGGCGGGCGCGGCGGACGCGAGCGGCGGCTTCTCGTCCACCGCGGCGGATGCGCCCGCGGCCTCGAGTTCCTCGGGCGGCAGCTCGTCGGGCAGCGACTCCCAGCCGAACTGCTCCTCGATCGAATAGGCACGCACCACGGGCACCGTGCGCCAGTTGTCGATCGAACCCGTGGGACACGGCGAAATGCAGGCCATGCAGCCGTTGCAGACGTCGGCGCGCACGACGTAGTTGTTGTCGTCGTGCGTGATCGCGTTGACCGGGCAGGTGGCCTCGCAGGTGTTGCAGCGGATGCAGATCTCGGGATCGATCAGGTGCTGCTTGATGATCCCGGCTTCGACGGCCATGTCCATGTTGTTTCTCCTGAAGCCCTCCCCTTCCGGGGGAGGGTTGGGTGGGGGCCAGCGGCGTTGGTCGTGGTCACGCTGCCGGCCCCCATCCCAGCCTTCCCCCAAAGGGGGAAGGCGCAATACCAATTACCCGAAACGCACGTACTCGAAGTCGACGGGCTGCCGGTTGATGCCCATCACCGGCGGCGCGATCCAGCCCGCGAACTTGCCGGGCTCGACCACGCGGCCCATCAACGATGCCACGAAGGCGAAGTCCTCGGCGCTCGGCAGCCATTCGTCGCGCTTGGCGGCCCATTCGGCCTCGTTCACCACGCGGCCTTCGGGCGACATCTTGATGCCCGCGAGCGCGCCGATCTGGCGGTTGAACGCCTTGTGCGGCACCACCAGGCGGGTCGGGATGCCGGCCTTCTCGAGTACCTTGTTCCAGCGGCCGACGCCGGCCACCGAGTCCTTGATGAAGTCGTCGCGCAGCACTTCGTTGAGCGCGTTGAGCATCGGCACGTCCTTCTCGACGAGCTGGCCGTCCTTCACCTCGAGCACCTTGTAGGTCTGGCCCTTGAGCACGTGGTCATCGGTGCGCTTGCCTTCCTCGTAGCGGCCCTTGAGGCCCGAGCTGTAGAAGATGGCCGCGTTGCTCGACTGGTCGGCGCCGAACAGGTCGATGGTCACGCTGTAGTGGAAGTTCAGGTAGCGCTGGATGGTGCCCAGGTCGATCGCGCCGGCCGCGCGCACCTTCTGCGCATCGTCGGTCTTGAGCTCGTTCATGACCTGCGCGGTGCGCGCGAGCACGCGCGAGACGCCGCTCTCGCCCACGAACATGTGGTGCGCCTCTTCGGTCAGCATGAACTTGGTGGTGCGCGCGAGCGGATCGAACGCGCTTTCGGCCAGCGCCGAGAGCTGGAACTTGCCGTCGCGGTCGGTGAAGTAGGTGAACATGAAGAACGCGAGCCAGTCGGGCGTGCGCTCGTTGAAGGCACCGAGGATGCGCGGGTTGTCGACGTCGCCCGAGGTGCGCTGCAGCAGCGCTTCGGCTTCCTCGCGGCCGTCGCGGCCGAAATGCTTGTGCAGCAGGTAGACCATGGCCCAGAGGTGGCGGCCTTCTTCGACGTTGATCTGGAACAGGTTGCGCAGGTCGTACATCGACGGCGCGGTGAGGCCGAGGTGGCGCTGCTGCTCGACCGAGGCCGGCTCGGTGTCGCCCTGGGTCACGATGATGCGGCGCAGGTTGGCGCGGTGCTCGCCGGGCACGTCCTGCCAGGCCTTCTCGCCCTTGTGGTCGCCGAAGTGGATCTCGCGGTTGGCATCGCCGGGGTTCAAAAAGATGCCCCAGCGATAGTCGCGCATCTTCACGTGGCCGAACTGCGCCCAGCCCTGCGGATCGACGCTCACGGCCGTGCGCAGGTAGACCTCGTGGTTGGTCGAGCCTTCGGGGCCGACGTCGTCCCACCAGTTGATGAAGTTGGGCTGCCAGCCTTCGAGCGCGCGCTGCAGCGTGCGGTCTTCGCCGAGGTTGACGTTGTTGGGGATCTTCTCGCTGTAGTTGATCGTGCTCATCGTTGTTCCTTGGGTTGTACGGGCGGGCAGTTCACACGCGGTTCAAGTCGAAGCCGGCCTTTTCGCCGGTGCCGTAGACCTTCAGCGCGCCCTTTTCGCCGACAGCGTTGGGGCGGTTGAAGATCCAGTTCTGCCAGGCGGTGAGCCGGCCGAAGATGCGGGTCAGCATGTTCTCCTGGCTTGCAAAGCGCAAGTTCGCTTCGAGGCCGGTGAGCGCATCGGGCGACATCGCGGCGCGCTCCTCGATGGCGATGCGGATCTCGTCGTCCCAGTCGATGTCGTCGGGCGCGGCGGTGACCAGGCCGAGCTTGTGCGCCTGGTCGGCATCGAGCGGCTGGCCGGCCGCGGCGCGCACGGCGTCGAGCGGCGCGGCCTCTTCGTAGAAGCGGCGCTGCAGGCGGGTCTGGTCGTTGACCATCGGGAAGAAGCCGAAGTTGAATTCGTTCAGCACCAGCTTCGGCGCACGCTCGGCATCGTCGGGCAGCGCGAGCATGTAGCTGCGGTCGGCCGCGAAGGCCAGTTCGGCGAGCGTGCCCGCGAAGCAGGAGCCGGCCTCGACCAGCGCGAACAGGCTGCGCGAGGACACGTCGAGCCGCGCCAGCGTGCGGCGCAGCGCGCCGATGGTCTCGCGCACCAGCCAGTGGTCCTTGTGGGCCAGCATCACGGCATCGGACGCGAGCACCGCGTCGGCATCGCCTTCGGTCTTGAGCAGCCAGGTGCCGATGTCGAGCTCGTTGGTGCGCAGGTTG
>CAMLCW010000273.1 GCA_946478645.1 uncultured Variovorax sp. | reverse complement strand
CCAACGGGCCGTTGTGCACGAAACCGGGGTCGTTGCGGCCGACCGCCAGGGCCGCGAGCGTTCCACCCACCATGGCCATCAGCGAGTTCACGGCGACCAGGCCCGAGATCTTGTCGATGGTCTGCGCGCTCATCACGTTGAAGCCGAACCAGCCCACGCACAGCACCCAGGCACCGAGCGCGAGGAACGGGATGTTCGACGGCGGGTGCGCCGAGAGCGAACCGTCGCCGCGGTAGCGGTTGCGGCGTGCGCCGAGCAGCATCACCGCGGGCAGCGCGAGCCAGCCGCCCATCGCATGCACCACCACCGAGCCCGCGAAGTCGTGGAACTCGTCGCCGGTGACCGACGCGATCCAGGCCTGGATGCCGAAGTGCTTGTTCCAGGCGATGCCCTCGAAGAACGGATACACCAGCCCGACGATGACCGCAGTGGCGATGAGCTGCGGCCAGAACTTGGCGCGCTCGGCGATGCCGCCCGAGATGATGGCCGGAATGGCCGCTGCGAAGGTCAGCAGGAAGAAGAACTTCACGAGCTCGAAGCCGCTGCTTGCCGCCAGCTCGCCCGCGCCCACGAAGAAGTGCGTGCCGTAGGCCACCCCGTAGCCCACGAGGAAGTAGACGAGCGTCGAGACCGAGAAGTCGACCAGTATCTTCACGAGCGCATTGACCTGGTTCTTCTTGCGCACGGTGCCCAGTTCGAGGAAGGCAAAACCCGCATGCATGGCCAACACCATGATCGCGCCGAGAAGGATGAACAGCGCGTCTGCGCCCTGTTTGAGTGCGTCCATGGAAGCTTCTTGCGTTGTTGTGGATGGATTTGGTGCGCCGCACCGCTTTTTGGCAGCACGGCGGTGCGCAGAAGCAAAAACGGTGCCAAAAACGCCTCGATGGTGCGCGGCGTGCCGGGATGGGGCTGGCCCGCACCGCAATGGGTGCTGCATCGCGGTGCGCCGGCAGCCCGAGTTCAGGCGGCCGTGCCGCGCAGGGCGTCGCGGTAGCGGCGGCTGCAGGGCACGATGCTGCCGTCATGCATGTGCAGCCGCGCATCGCCGCCGTCGAGCGGCTCGATCTCCTTCACGCGCGAGACGTTGACCGCATGGCTGCGGTGCACGCGCACGAACAGCGCCGGGTCGAGCTGCGCCAGAAAGTCGGTCAGCGTGGCGCGCAGCAGATAGTCGTGCCCGTTGACGTGCAGGCCGACGTAGTTGCCCTGGGCCTGGAGCCAGTCGATGTCGCCCGCGGCGATCAGGAATTCGCGCCGCAGCTTGCGCACCAGGAAGCGCTCGGGCCGCGCGGCCGGAACGGCCGGCGCCGACGGCGGGACGGCCGGCGCACCCTCGGGCGGATCGAGCACGCGCGCCTCGCCCTGCAGCCGCAGCATGAAGACGCTGTAGACCCAGATGCCGAACACCATGGCCAGGTAGGCGCGCACGTCCTTGAGGTATTCGTAGCCCCAGCGGCCGGTCCAGCCCGCGAAGTCGTAGTGCTCGCCGGCGGCCGCATAGACCAGCGCCCGCAGCGCGAACATTGCCGCCACGTGCACCAGGCTGAACACCACGCTGCCGGCCAGGTGCCAGGCCAGGTAGTGCAGCAGCCGGGTCCGCGCGAGCGGCGCGAGCCGGCGCTGGAGCGCCACCACCGCCGGCACCAGCGCCAGCAGCACGAGGTGGCTCGAAAGCTCCCAGGTCACGATTTCCCAGCCCGCGCGCGGCACCGCGCGGTCGCGTGCGTCGACCAGTGCCACCGTGGTGTTGAAGAGCGCCTGCAGCGCCATGAAGACGATCCAGAAACCCACTTCCACGCGGCGGCGGATGGGCTCGTAGCGTTCGTACAGGTTGCGGGAGGCATCGCGCATGGCCGGCATTCTCGCGAGCTTCGGGCCGCGGCGCCGGCAAATTCCGTCCCTGCGGGCCACCGCTCGTCACAAAGGCCCGGCGCTTCGTCACCCGTGCCGCCCGCAGCGGGCGCGCCGGCGCCACCATGCGCCGCATGAATGCGAACACCGCCCCGCCCGTGCGCCGCCACGACATCGACGCGCTGCGTGCGCTCGCCTTCGGGCTCGTGATCCTCTACCACGTGGCGATGTACTACGTGGCCGATTGGCCGTGGCATCTCAAGAGCCCGCACGTGGTCGAATGGCTGCAGTGGCCGATGCGCGCGCTCAACATCTGGCGCATGGACCTGGTGTTCCTGGTCTCGGGCGTGTCGCTGGCTTTCCTGTGCCGCGGCCGGGGCACCTGGCAATTGCTGCGCGGCCGCGGCCTGCGGCTGATGCTGCCGCTCGCCTTCGGCATGGCGGTGGTGGTGCCTTACCAGGCCTATGCGGAAGGCGTGGGGCGGGGCATGGTGGCGCCGGGCTTCGGCGCCTTCATGTTGCGCTACCTGCCGATGAACGATCCATGGCCGGCGGAGGCCTTCACGGGCGCCGCCTTCGGCATCACCTGGAACCACCTCTGGTACCTGCCCTACCTGTTCACCTACACGGCGCTGGTGGCGCTGACGCTGCCGCTCTGGCGTTCGCGCGCGGGCCGGCGGCTCGGCGACGGCTTCAACCGGCTGCGCGGCGCGAGGCTGGTGCTGCTGCCTGCCCTGCCGCTGGCGGCATGGACGATGCTGCTGGCGCGGCACTTTCCGCCCACGCACGACCTCGTGCACGACCTCTACCTGCACGGCATCTACTTCACGGTGTTCGCCTACGGCTGGTGGCTGGGCGCGGACACGGCCGGCGGCATCTGGCGCGAGCTGGTGCGCCTGCGGTGGGCCTCGCTCGCCCTGGCGGCCGCGGCCTTCGGCGCCTTCGTGCTGCTGCGGCTCGGCACCGCGGCGCCACCGCCCGCGCCGCTGATCGACCTGTTGCGCATGCTCTACCTGTGGTTTGCGCTCGCCACGATCCTGGGCCATGCCCATCGCCACCTGAACCGGCCATGGCGGTGGCTCGGCTGGGCCAACGAATCGGTGTTTCCCTGGTACATGCTGCACCAGACGCTGATCGTGGTGGGCATCGTGCTGCTCGCGCCGCTGGCGCTGGGGCCGGTGCTGGAGCCGGCGCTGCTCGTGGCGCTGACCCTCGGCGGCTGCTGGCTGCTGACCGACGGGCTGATCCGCCGCGCCGGCTGGCTCCGCCCGCTGTTCGGCCTCAAGCGCCGGCCGGAGGCCGTTGCGCCGGCGACGCCTCGTTCTCCGGCACCAGGATGGCGTTCCCGGTCGCCACGAGCTTGAGGCTGTCGCCCTCGCCCTGGCCATAGAGCTCGGCCGCGGCAAAGACCTGCCTGCGCCCGGCTTTCACCACCTTGCCGCGCGCCACGAACACGCGCCCCACCGCGGGCGAGAGGCAGTTGACCGAGAACTGCGACGCCAGCACTCGCCCCGACACCGTGGCGGCTGCAAAACCGCAGGCGGTGTCGAGCATCGCGCCGATCATCCCAGCATGAAGGAAGCCGGCGTACTGGCCCATGTCCTCCTCGCGCCACGCCATGCGCAGTTCGGCTTCGCCGGCTTCGGCCCGCGTGACCTCGAAGCCGGCCCAGCGGTTGAAGGCGGCCAGTTTGTTGATGGCCTGGATGGTGTCGAGCATGGCGGTCTCGCTTTCGGAAAGTGGATGGCGCCACTTTAGGAACGGCCGCCCCGCGCCGCGGTCGCGCGCGCGACGAATCCGCGCCGGGCGTTACCTCGGCGACAGCGACTTTTTTTCGACCGGCCGAACCCCGTTCCGAAGCGCTGGCCGTAGCAGTGGGGCAACGATTCACTCCCGAGGTCTCCATGAACGTCTTTTCGTCCCCCACTGCGCCCCTCGTCCTGCGCGCCGGCCGGCGCGCCACCGCGCTGGCGATGGCCTGGGCGCTGCTTCTCGGCGCCGCCGAACAGGCCGCCGCGGTCGACAGCTCGCGCATCACCCAGGTCAAGGTCTATCCCGGCAGCGCCACCGTGGAACGCGTGGCGCGCATCGCGGCCGGCAGCCGCTCGGTCACCTTCGCCTGCCTGCCGGCCGGGCTCGACGTGCAAAGCCTGCAGGTGTCGGCACCCGCATCGGTGCGCGTCGGCGAGACCTCGGTGCTCGGCGAGGGGCGCGCGCTGTCGCAGCGCTGCGCAGCGAGCGCGCTCGACGGTCGCATCCGCGAACTCGAGGACCGCAAGGCCGCGCTGCAGGCCGAGAAGGACGCACTGGGCCTGGTCACCGGCTATCTCAAGGGATTTGCGGGCGGCGATGCTTCAGGCCCGGCCGCGCGGGCGCCGGCCGACCCGCGCCAGCTCGCGGCCATGGCCGACGCGATGCGCCGAACCGGCCAGGACGCGCTGCTCAGGCAGCACCAGCTGGCGCGCAGCCAGGCCGAGATCGACCGCCTGCTCGACCCGCTGGTGGCCGAGCGCCGGCGGACGCAGGGCCAGGGCGGCCAGGTCATCGCCGTGACCGTGACGCTCGCGGCCGAAGCCGATGCCGACGTGAAGCTCAGCTACCAGGTCCACGGCCCGGGCTGGACACCCAGCTACCGCGCCCTGCTCGACACCGCGACGCGCAAGGTGCGCATCGAGCGCCAGGCGCTCGTGGCCCAGGCCACGGGCGAAGACTGGCAGGGCGTGAAGCTCGTGCTCTCCACCGGCCAGCCGCGCCGCGACACCGCGGGCCGCACGCCAGGCGCATGGCGCATCGGCATCGAACCGCCGCCGCAGCCGCAGGCCCGGCGCACCGACGACGCCATCGCGCCGATGCTGGCCGCGCCGGCCCCCGCGGCGATGGCCGAGCGGCAGGCGCTGCCCGCTGCGGCGCCACTCTTCGACGCCAGCGTGTTCGACAACGCCTTCGCGACCGAATTCGCGCTGCCGCAGCAGATCGACGTGCCTTCGAACGGCCAGCGCGTCACGCTGACGCTCGGCCATCACGAGGACACCGCCAGCCTCGCCGCACGCACCAGCCCGCGCATCGACGCGAGCGCCTTCCTGGTGGCCGAACTGGCCCGGCCCGCGGGCGTCTGGCCCGCCGGGCCGCTGCAGCTTTACCGCGACGGCAACTACGTGGGCAACGGCCGCTGGACCGCACCGGCCGAGGCCACGCTCACGCTGTCGTTCGGCCGCGACGAGCTGGTGCGCGTGCAGGCCGAGCCCGAGACCGACAACCAGGGCACCGGGGGCTTTGCCGGCACGCGCGCCGAGCGCAAGGTGCAGCGCGCCTACGTGGTCGAGAACCGCCATCGCACGCCGATCGCGGTGCAGGTGCTCGAAGCTGCGCCGGTCTCCGTCGACGAAGCGGTGCGCGTGGCCGCGCAGTTCTCGCCGCAACCGGCCGAGCTCGCATGGAACAGGCAGCCCGGCCTGGCGATGTGGCGCTTCGACCTGGCCGCGGGCCAGACCGCGCGCGTGGCGGCCGACTACACCATCGGCTATCCGAAGGACGCGCGGCTGCAGATGCGCTGAGCGGCGGCGCGGCCTTGCAGCACTTCAGGCGTTCGGCCCGGGCGGGGTGTCGGACGTGGCCTTGCCGCGCTTGCCTCGCGCCGCCTTCTTCGCGGCCCGCTCGGCGTCGATGCGCTGACCCTCGGCCAGCCAGGCTGCGAACTCCTCGGGCGTCTCGAGCGTGATGCGCCCGAGGTGGCCCGCGCGGAATTCGTGCATCACGATCTCGGCCGCCTTCTGCAGGTTGACGCGCCCCTTGCCGAGCAGCGCGCCGCGCTTGCGGCCGATGGCCTCGAGCAGTTCCTCGTCCTTCATCGCCGCGATGGCGGCGGCGTCATGTTCGAGCTTGAAGCGCGTGGCGATGCCGCCCGCATAGTGCGCCTTCAGGTAGCCGAGCAGTTCGAGCGCGACCTCTTCCTCGTCGAAGGCATTGCGGCCCACCGCACCGCTCGCGGCGAGGTTGTAGCCGCTCTTGGGCACCACGATGCGCGGCCACAGCATGCCCGGCGTGTCCCAGAGGTAGAAATCGTCGGCCAGCGTGATGCGCTGCTCCAGTTTGGTGATGCCGGCCTCGTCGCCGGTCTTGGCCTTGCGGCTGCCCGTGAGCGCGTTGACGAGCGTCGACTTGCCGACGTTGGGAATGCCGCAGATCAGCACGCGCATCGGCTTGGCCATGCCGCCGCGGTTGGGCGACAGTTCATGGCAGGCGCGCACGATTGCCTGCGCGGGCGTGGTCAGGCTCGCGTCGAGCGAAATGGCGCGCGTGGCGGGCAGCGCGTTGTAGTGCGCGAGCCAGGCTGCCGTGCGCGCCGGGTCGGCCAGGTCCTGCTTGTTGAGCACCTTCAGCGTCGGCCGGCTGGCCGTGAGTTCGGCCAGCATCGGATTGGCGCTGGAGCCCGGCAGGCGCGCATCGAGCAGCTCGATGACCACGTCGATGTCCTTCACGCGCTCGGTGATGGCCTTCTGGGTCAGGTGCATGTGACCGGGGAACCACTGGATCGCCATCGGTGGGTGTTCTTTCTTTCCTTGTACGTACGTTCTCGCTGCGGCTGTCGCCGGATGGCCCGCGAAGGCCCTCGGGGGCTGCATTGTGGCCCGGGATCGGTGCAGGCCTTCGCCAGCAGGCGACCGATACCTAAGTTCCCAGTCCGCGCGGCCTCGGACCCACAGAGTTTTTTTACATCGTTGCGCGCGCCGACGCGCCTATCATTTGACCGAGGACGGCGCGTCGGTGCGCCGGTCGAAGCCAGAATCCTTGATGGAGTGCAAGCGATGAAACCAGTCTCCGAACTGCTCAAACGTCACCAATCCGCCGCATGGCGCACCTCGCCCGATGCCAGCGTGTTCGACGCGCTCGAAACCCTGGCGCGTTTCGAGGTCGGCGCGCTGATGGTGATGGACGGCGAGAAGCTCGTGGGCTTCCTGTCCGAACGCGACTACACGCGCAAGGTGGCGCTGCAGGGCAAGAATTCCAAAAAAGTAAAGGTTTCCGAGATCATGACGCCCGACGTGATGACCGTGACGCCGCAGACCCGCACCCGCGCCTGCATGGCGCTCATGAGCCAGCGCAAGTTCCGCCACCTGCCGGTGGTCGACGGCGACAAGGTGGTCGGAATGATCTCGATCCAGGATCTGATGGACGACATCATTTCCGACCATGAGGAAACCATCGCGCAGCTCACGACCTATATCCAGAGCTGAACACCGACTGCCC
>CAMLCW010000272.1 GCA_946478645.1 uncultured Variovorax sp. | reverse complement strand
ACGCTGCTGCTGCTGGCCGATGCGGGCTGGCACTGGCTGCAGCAGCCCGGCGACTCGTCGAACCGCTTCGTGCAGGCGGCGCTCACGGGCACCGGGCTGTTCGTGGTGGCGCTGCTCGCGCACGAGCTGGCGCGCCGGCTCGCGCGCGAGGAAGCCACCGCCCAGCGCAACCGCAGCAGCGCGCAGATGCAGGCGCAGGTCAACGACCTGGTGATCGAGACGCTCAGCGAGGGCGTGCTGGTGATCGACGCCGAAGGCCTGGTGCATGCGGCCAATCCCGCGGCCGACGCGATCCTGGGCCAGGGCCTCGGCAAGCTCGGGCTGCCGTTCGCGCTGCACACCCAGCCCGCCTGGCACGCGCTCGCGGCGCTGGCACGCCAGACCTTCGCGCGGCGCGCGCCGCAGAGCGAGGAGATCCCGATTGCGCAGGCGCGCGGGGCGGCGCGCGAGGTGCGCGTGCGCACGCGGCTCACGCCGACGAGCGACCGGCGGGTCGAAAGCCTCTGCGTGATGTTCCTGCAGGACCTGCGCGAACTCGAGGCCCGCATCCGTACCGAGAAGCTGGCCGCGATGGGTCGCATGTCGGCGGCGGTGGCCCACGAGATCCGCAATCCGCTGGCCGCGATCACCCAGGCCAGCGCGTTGCTCAACGAAGACCTGACCGATCCCGCCCACCGCAAGCTGACGAGCATGGTGCAGCACAACGCCCAGCGGCTCGCGCGCATCGTGGACGACGTGCTCGACGTCTCGCGGGCGCGCCAGCAGCGCGTGCTCTCGCTCGGCGAGCAGGTGGTGCTCGATCCCGCCGTGCGCGCGCTGGCCGAGGAATGGGTGCGCCAGACGCAGCGCCAGGGCGTGCTGATCGCGCTCGACGCCGGCGACAGCGAGGTGCGCTTCGACGTCGAGCACCTGCGCCGCCTGCTGGTGAACCTGCTCGACAATGCCGCGCGCTACGCCGGCAGCCGCGAAGGCTCGATCCAGGTCGTCACCGTCCTGCAGCACGGGAGCGCCGGCGCCCCAACGCTGCGGGTGTGGAGCGACGGCGCGCCGCTCGAACCCGCGGTGCAGCGCCACCTGTTCGAGCCCTTCTTCTCGTCCGAAAGCCGCTCGAGCGGACTTGGCCTGTTCCTGTGCCGCGAGCTGTGCCGGCGCCACGGCGCGACCATCGGCTACGAGCGCCGCGCGCTCGTCGCGGGCGGTCCCGAGGGCAACGAATTCTTCGTGCGCTTCGCGCCGAGCGAAAACCGGCTGACACAATAGCGCCGTGAGCACGACCTCTTCTTCCGCGCAGCGTCCGGGCAACATCCTGGTCATCGACGACGAGCCCGACCTGCGCACGCTGTACGAACTGACCCTGCTGCGCGAGGGCTACCGCGTCGAGGCGGCCGGCAGCGTCTCCGAAGCCTGGCAGCACCTCGAGGCCGCGCAGTTCGACGCGGTGATCACCGACATGCGGCTGCCCGACGGACAGGGCATGGAGATCATCCAGCGCATCCAGCAGAACCACCGCAGCGAGCGCTGTGTGGTGATGACGGCCTATGGCTCGGCAGAGAACGCAGTGGAGGCACTCAAGGCCGGCGCCTTCGACTACCTGACCAAGCCGGTCGACCTCAAGCAGTTTCGCGCGGTGGTCGCCTCCGCCGTGCAGGCACAGCAGGCCGCGCCGGCCAAGGCAACGCCCACCCCGCCGCCGGGCTCGGGCGAACGCCCCGACACGCCGGCCGTTCCGATGAGCGGCGTCGCGGCGCTCGGCCGGCTGGTCGGCGATTCCGAACCAATGCGGCGCGTGAAGTCGCGCATCGCCAAGGTTGCGCGCGGCATGGCGCCGGTGCTGGTGCGCGGCGAATCGGGCACCGGCAAGGAACTCGTCGCGCGCGCGGTGCACGCCTGCAGCCAGCGCAGCGAAGGCCCGTTCGTCGCGGTCAACTGCGGCGCGATTCCCGAGAACCTGCTCGAGGCCGAATTCTTCGGCGCCCGCAAGGGCTCGTACACCGGCTCGTCGCAGGACCGCGACGGCTACTTCCAGGCCGCGCGCGGCGGCACGCTGTTCCTCGACGAGATCGGCGACCTGCCGCTCGCGATGCAGTCCAAGCTGCTGCGCGCGATCCAGGAGCGCAGCGTGCGCTCGATCGGCTCGACGCAGGAAGACGCGGTCGACGTGCGCATCGTCAGCGCCACGCACAAGGACCTGCATGCCGAGGTGCAGGCCGGACGCTTCCGCCAGGACCTGTTCTACCGTCTCAACGTCATCGAGATCGCCGTGCCCGCCCTGCGCGAGCGGCGCGAAGACCTGCCGGCGCTGTGCCAGGCGCTGCTCGCGCGCATCGCGCACGAGGGCGGGCTGCCGGTGCCGCAGCTCTCGGACGAACTGCTGCGCCGGCTCGCGCAGCATCCGCTCGCGGGCAACGTGCGCGAACTCGAGAACCTGCTGCACCGCGCGGTGGCGCTCAACGACGGCGACGAACTGCACCTCGACCTGATGGGGCCGGGCCATTCGCCGGCGCTGGCGCCAGCCGAGGCAGTCCCGGCCACGCCTTCCGCATCGGTGCCCGAGCAGCCCGATGCCGAGGCGCGTCCTGCGCCGGCGCCCGTCGCCCCGCCGCGACCGGCGCCGCCGCCCCTTCCCTCCGACCTGCAGGCCTACCTCGACCAGCAGGAGCGCGAGATCCTCGTGCGTGCGCTGCACGAGAGCGGCTTCAACCGCACGGCAGCGGCCGCGCGGCTCGGCATGAGCCTGCGCCAGATCCGCTACCGCATCGCGCGCCTCGGCATCACGACGCCGAGCGGCGACGAAAGCGCAGCGAGCCATGCCGACGACTGATTCGCCGGGCGCCGCCGATGCGCAGCAGCCCCTCTGGCGGGCCGGCTGGTACCGCTTCGCACGGCGCCAGCGCTCGCCCAACTTCGGGCCGCGGCCCGTGGGCGCGCAGACCGACCTCATCGTGCTGCATTCGATCAGCCTGCCGCCGGGCGAATACGGCGGCCAGGCCGTGCAGCAGCTCTTTGCGAACCAGCTCGACTGGGATGCGCATCCGTACTTCCAGTCGATCCGCGGGCTCGAGGTCTCCTCACATTTCTATGTGCGGCGCAACGGCGAGCTCTGGCAGTTCGTGAGCTGCGACGATCGCGCCTGGCACGCCGGCGTATCGGCCTGGCGCGGCCGCGCCAACTGCAACGACGACTCGGTCGGCATCGAGCTCGAGGGCCTCGAGGGCCAGCCGTTCGACACGCCGCAGTACGAAACGCTGGCCGGCCTTTGCGCCGCGATCGCGCAGCAGTTTCCGATCGCGCACATCGCGGGCCATGAGCACATCGCGCCCGGCCGCAAACACGACCCGGGCGCGGGCTTCGACTGGCCGTTGCTGCGCGACTGGCTCGGCTGGCCGCCAAAAATGTTCCCCGCGCAGGTGATGGGCCGCTAATTTTTTCAATCGCACCGCGCCATGCGATGCGCGTCGCGCCCCGGTGGATTTCGACAACATTGCAAACGCCGCATGCAGCAACCATGCGCCCTGGAAGCCCAAAACGGCCTGCAAGCGCCATTCCACGCGGGTTGCGACACCATGAACCAATGTTCATGGGGCACAAATGGCCGTAGCGCGTTTCGGGGCCGAAAAACCACCCCGTTGTATCCGATGGAAAACGCTACATCTAGTGGGTTGTGGGCACCTCACACCCTAGATATAGTGTGTTCCGTCCATCCACCTGCCCCGGCGCGATGCCCGGCCCAGGCGCTGCCACCCCCACAAGAATTGCCAACCGAGAGGAAGCGAATGCAAACAACCCTGAACACCCCGTCGACCCCGCGCGCCGTTCCTTCCGCGCCGTCGCTGCAGCCGCAGGACACGGCCGGCTCGCCGACGAGCCAGAGCCTCGCGCACTACCAGATCATCCGCCGCAACGGCGCCGTGGTGCCGTTCGAGCCGAACAAGATCGCGATCGCGATGATGAAGGCCTTCCTGGCGGTGCACGGCACCCAGGGCGCGGCCTCGGCCAGCGTGCGCGAGACCGTGGACACGCTCACGCAGGGCGTGATCCGCGCGCTCGTGCGTTCGCGCCCGGGCGGCGGCACCTTCCACATCGAGGACGTGCAGGACCAGGTCGAGCTCGGCCTGATGCGCGGCGGCCACCATGAGATCGCGCGTGCCTACGTGCTCTACCGCGAGCGCCGCACCCAGGAGCGCTCCAAGCAGGGCGAACAGCAGGCGCCGGCCGTGCCGTCGCTGCACGTGCTCGACCGCGGCGAGCGCGTGGCACTCGACCTGAACGAGCTCAAGGGCCTGATCGAGTCGGCCTGCGAAGGCCTGGGCGGCGGCATCACGGCCGAGCCGATCGTCGCCGAGACGATGCGCAACCTGTACGACGGCGTGCCGCTCGACGAGGTCTACAAGGCCTCGATCCTGGCCGCCCGCACGCTGATCGAGAAGGACCCCGACTACACCTTCGCCACCGCCCGCCTGCTGCTGCACACGATCTTCAAGGAAATCATCGGCCGCGAAGTCATGCCCGCCGAGCGCGCGCAGACCTACGCCGACTACTTCCCGCAGTTCATCAAGAAGGGCGTCGAGAACGAGCTGCTCGACGAGAAGCTGCTCCAGTACGACCTGGCCCGCCTCGGCGCCGCACTCAAGGCCGAGCGCGACAACCAGTTCGACTACCTCGGCCTGCAGACCCTGTACGACCGCTACTTCCTGCACGTGCGCAAGTCGCGCATCGAGCTGCCGCAAGCGTTCTTCATGCGCGTGTCGATGGGCCTGGCGCTCAACGAGATCGACCGCGAGGCACGCGCCATCGAGTTCTACGAAGTGCTGTCGTCGTTCGACTTCATGTCGTCCACGCCCACGCTCTTCAACAGCGGCACGCTGCGCTCGCAGCTGTCGAGCTGCTACCTGACCACCGTGCCCGACGACCTCGACGGCATCTACGAGTCGATCAAGGAAAACGCCCTGCTCTCGAAGTTCGCGGGCGGCCTGGGCAACGACTGGACCCGCGTGCGCGCGCTCGGCAGCCACATCAAGGGCACCAACGGCGAATCGCAGGGCGTGGTGCCGTTCCTCAAGGTGGTCAACGACACGGCCGTGGCCGTGAACCAGGGCGGCAAGCGCAAGGGCGCCGTCTGCACCTACCTCGAAACCTGGCACCTCGACATCGAGGAGTTCCTGGAGCTGCGCAAGAACACCGGCGACGACCGCCGCCGCACGCACGACATGAACACCGCCAACTGGATCCCCGACCTGTTCATGCGCCGCGTGATGGAAAAGGGCACCTGGACGCTGTTCTCGCCTTCGAACGTGCCCGACCTGCATGACCTCTTCGGCGCCGACTTCGAAAAGGCCTACGTGGCTTATGAAGAGAAGGCTGCCCGCGGCGAGATCAAGCCGAGCCGCACGCTGCAGGCGACCGACCTGTGGCGCAAGATGCTCACGATGCTGTTCGAAACCGGCCATCCCTGGATCACGTTCAAGGACGCCTGCAACGTGCGCTCGCCGCAGCAGCACGCCGGCGTCGTCCACTCGTCGAACCTGTGCACCGAGATCACGCTGAACACCAGCGACACCGAAACCGCCGTCTGCAACCTGGGTTCGGTGAACCTGCTGCAGCACCTGAAGGACGGCAAGGTCGACCAGGAAAAGCTCAAGAAGACGATCTCGACCGCGATGCGCATGCTCGACAACGTGATCGACATCAACTACTACGCGGTCAAGAAGGCGCGCGACTCGAACCTGCGCCACCGCCCGGTCGGCCTGGGCCTGATGGGCTTCCAGGACGCGCTGTACGAATTGCGCATTCCCTACGCCTCGCAGGAAGCCGTGCAGTTCGCCGACGAGTCGATGGAAGCCATCTGCTACCACGCCTACTGGGCCTCGACCGAGCTGGCCCGCGAGCGCGGCAAGTACTCGAGCTACAAGGGCTCGCTGTGGGACAAGGGCATCCTGCCGATCGACTCGCTCGACCTGCTCGAGAAGGCACGCGGCGGCTACGTCGAGGTCGACCGCTCGGCCACCCTCGACTGGGACGCGCTGCGCGCCAAGATCAAGGCCGACGGCATGCGCAACTCCAACTGCGTGGCGATCGCGCCGACCGCGACGATCTCGAACATCATCGGCGTCGACGCCTCGATCGAACCCTGCTTCGGCAACCTGTCGGTCAAGTCGAACCTGTCGGGCGAGTTCACCGTGATCAACCACTACCTGGTGCGCGACCTCAAGCGCCTGGGCCTGTGGGACGACGTGATGGTCATGGACCTGAAGCACTTCGACGGCTCGCTGCGTCCGATCGACCGCGTGCCGCAGGACGTGAAGGCGCTCTACGCCACCGCGTTCGAGGTCGAGACCACCTGGCTCGTCGAGGCCGCTGCGCGCCGCCAGAAATGGATCGACCAGGCGCAGTCGCTCAACATCTACATGGCCGGTGCATCGGGCAAGAAGCTCGACGACACCTACAAGCTCGCTTGGCTGCGCGGCCTGAAGACCACTTACTACCTGCGCACGCAGAGCGCGACGCACGCCGAGAAGTCCACCGTGCAGTCGGGCCGCCTCAATGCGGTGTCGTCGGGCGGCAGCGATGCAGGTTCGGGCATGAGTGCACTCGAGGCCGCGGCCGCTGCAGCGAAGGCGCAGATGAGTGCGATGCCGGCCACCGACATCGCGTTCTGCGGCGTCGACGATCCGACCTGCGAAGCGTGCCAGTGACGCGTCGTTGAAATCAGCGAGGCCCATGCAGCGCGTTGCGAACCCTCAGTCGGTCACGGCATCGACTGACATCGCACGATGCATGGGAGCAACATAACAACCACATAAATGGAGCGCGGCGTGGGCGAGCACTTTGCAACTCACATCGTTGCTCCGATAATTGAGCATTGGATTTTTCTATGTTGACCTGGGACGAAGAAGTCAAGCCCTCCTTGCCAAAGGATATGCAACAAGGATTGCAGCAGTACCAACCATCGACCAGCGGCCCGCCCGCGGGCCGAACGGTGGATGCGCCGACTTCGTCTTCTGCCCTGCCGCTTGCAGCACCCGTTGCCACACAGCGCGTCAAAGCTTCCGACAAGCGCATCATCAACGGCCAGACCGACGTCAACCAGCTGGTGCCGTTCAA
>CAMLCW010000271.1 GCA_946478645.1 uncultured Variovorax sp. | reverse complement strand
GGGCGGATCACTTCGATGCGGTCGCCGGCCTGCAGCGCGCGCGCCGCGTAGCCGGAGCGCGGCACGAATTCGCGGTTCACCGCCACCGCGAAGGGCGGCACGGCTTCGATCGCCGCAATGGCGTCCACCAGCGTGGCGCGCTCGGGCAGCGCAAAGGGCTTGTCGTTGATCAGGACGTCGATCGTCATGGTGTTCAGGTCTCCAGGCCGAACTCGCGCGCGAGCGCCGAGTGCCCATGCACGAGCAGTTCCATCGCGCAGTCGAGCATCGCGGGCGCGATCATGAATCCGTGGCGGTAGAGCCCGTTGATCTGCAGCATGCGCGGATGCGGCCGGCGGATCGCGGGCAGGTTGTCGGGCAGGGTGGGGCGGCATTGCGTGGCGATCTCGAGGATGCGCGCCTCCGCGAAACCGCTGTGCACCGCGTAGGCGGCGCTCAGCAGCTCGAGCGTGGAGCGCACGCTGGCGCTCGACATGTCGTCCGACTCGATCTCGGTCGCGCCGATCACGAACACGTTGCCGGGCTTGGGCGCGATGTAGAGCGGATAGCGCGGATGGACCAGCCGCGTGGGCCGCTGGAGCGCGACCTCGGGCGCATGCACGCGGATGACTTCGCCGCGCACGCCGCGCAGTTCGCGCCACTGCGGCCGTGCGCCGAGGCCGCGGCAGTCGATCACCTGCTCGGGCTGGCCCGGCGCGCCCGGCGAAAAGTCCTCGGGCGCGCGCGGCGACTGCCAGTGCAGTTCGACTTGGGGGCTCGCCTCGAGCGTGGCGAGCAGCGCCGCGAGCAGCGCGCGGTTGTCGAGCTGGCCTTCGCCCGGCAGGAACAGGCCGCGTGCGAAGCGCTGGCCCAGCGAGGGTTCGAGCGCCGCAATGCCGGTACCGTCGAGCGCCTGCAACGGGGCGAGTGCGGGTACCGCTTCGCCGGTGCGTTGCAGCACGCGCGAGAGCCGCGCCGCTTCGGCGGCGTCTTGCCGGTGCCAGAGCACCAGCGTGCCTTCGCGCTGGAAGAACACCGGTTCGGCCAGCGGTGCCAGCAGCTCGGGCCAGCGCGTGAGCGCGTAATGCCCCATGCGCACCAGCGGCACCGGCGCCACGGCCGATTCGGCCAGCGGCGCGAGCATGGCCGCGGCCACGCGCGCGGCCGCGCCTTCGGCTTGCGGGCTGCCGGCTTCGTGCAGCGCGACCTGGCAGCCGGCGCGCGCGAGCGTGACCGCGAGCAGGCGGCCCATCAGGCCCGCGCCGAGGATGGCGACCGAGCGGAACGGCAGTTCGGCCGTGGGCTGTGGGTTCACCATGGCCGGGCCCTTGCGCGTCGCCGATAATTTTCGGCATGACTCACCCAGCACCCACCGACGCGCTGCAGCAAGCGCCCCTGCGCTATGCACGCGTGCTCTCGATCGCCGGCTCCGACAGCGGCGGCGGTGCCGGCATCCAGGCCGACCTCAAGACCTTTGCTGCGCTCGGCTGCTACGGCATGACGGCCATCACCGCACTCACCGCGCAGAACACGCTCGGCGTCTCGGGCATCCATGGCGTGCCGGCCGCTTTTCTCAAGGCGCAGATCCAGGCCGTGGTGGAAGACATCGGCGTCGATGCCGTCAAGCTCGGCATGCTGCATGCGCCCGAGGTGGTCGAGGTGGTGGCCTGGGCCATCGACCACTACCGGCTGGCGAACGTGGTGCTCGATCCGGTCATGGTGGCCACCAGCGGCGATCGCCTGATCGCGGCCGAGACGGTGCAGGTGCTGGTGCGCGAACTGTTCCCGCGCGCCGCGGTCGTCACGCCCAACCTCGACGAAGCCGCGCTGCTGGTCGGCCACGCGATCGGCGGCATCGATGCGCTCGATGGCGCCGCCGACGAACTGCTGGCGCTCGGTGCGCAGGCGGTGCTGCTCAAGGGCGGGCACCTGCCGGGCGAGGAGGTGGTCGACGTGCTGCTGCAGGCCGGCGGTGCGCGCACGCGGCTCGCTTCGCAGCGCATCGCGAGCCGCAACCTGCACGGCACCGGCTGCACGCTGTCGTCCGCCATCGCCGCGCATCTGGCGCTCGGCCTCGCGCTGCCCGACGCGGTCGAGCGTGCGCGCGCCTACATCCTCGGCGCGATGGCCGCGGGCGCGCAGGTGAAGATCGGTGCCGGACATGGGCCGCTCAACCACGGTTTTGCGCCAGTGCCGATGCACCGGCTGCCGGCGCCTGCGTCGGCCGGCTGAGCCACGCCAGCACGAAGGTGGCGGCCAGCGTCGGCAGCGCCGAGCCGAACTGCGGCGCCCACTTCGCGCAGGCGTGGTAGGCCGCGATGCCACCGATCCAGATCAGCGCCGCACCCAGGTCGACCCGGCGCAGCGCGGAACCGACGGGCCGGCCGGTGCCGAGCCGGCCCAGGATCACGCCGTAGAGCGGCACGAACACCGAACTCAGCATCAGCAGGAAAGGCTCGAGCGAGTGCATCGGCAGCACCAGCGCGAGGCCCGTGCACAGCACCGCCAGCAGCAGGCCCCAGCGCCGCACGCTCCAGCGCGGCAGCAGGCTGTGGGTGGAGACCGAGCCCGAATACACGTCGCCGTAGGCGTTGTCGAGCTCGTCGACCAGGATGAGGCCGAGCGCCACCAGCCCGCCCTGGGCCAGCAGCAGCGCGGTCACGAGGCCGGTGCCCGGCTCGGCCACGCTCACCACCATCACGCCGAGCGCATAGCACCAGATGTTGGCGAGCGCATAGCCGAGCCAGGTGCCGCCGAAGGCGCCGCCCAGGCCGCGCCCGTTCGCGCTGCGCTTGCCGTGGCGCGCATAGTCGGCCACCAGCGGCAGCCAGGAGACCGGCATCGCGATCACCAGGTCGATCGCGCTGAACAGCCCCATGCCGCCATTGCCGGGGCGGTTCCAGAAGGCGTCGAAGCCCCGCGCCTGCAGCTCGGCCGCGAACTGCCAAGTGAGCCACAGCAGCGACAGCACCACCAGCGGCAGCCCGAAACGGCTGACGAAGCGGCGCACCAGCTTCACCATCGAGCCCGCGAGCAGCGCGAGCAGCACCGCGCCCCAGAGCAGCGTGGCGAGCGCGCCGCCCCAGGCGCCGTCGAGCGGCAGACCGAAAGCCTTGCCGGCGATGGCCTGCGTGCCCTCGCGCATGATCACCAGCTCGAAGGTGGTCCAGCCCACGAGCTGCACGATGTTGAGCAGCACCGGCAGCCGCGCGAAGGCGCTGCCGTAGGTGGCGTGCATCAGTCCCGCGCTCGCGAGCCCGCTCTCGCAGCCGAGGCGCGCGGTCCAGGCCAAGAGCGCCGCGCCGATGCCCGAGCCCAGCAGGATCGCGAGCGCGGCATCGCGCGTGCCCACGGCCGGTACCAGGTAGGCGCCGACCTGCATCACCAGCAGACCGACGCCGAGGCTGAACCACAGCGCCGCATGGTCGTGCCAGCCGAAGACGCGCTGCGACAGCGGCAGCGGCGTGAGCGCCTCGTTGGATATGGGCCCGGTGCCCGTGGGTTTGTCGTCGATGTCGTCGATGCGTGCCATCCGTTTGCTCCATGCAAAAGGTTTGGCAGGTGGGCGGTGTCCGGGCGGCGCGGGCCTCGCGCGAAGAAAGAACGCGAGTGGCCGCCAGACCAGCTTCCCTGCGCGAGGATTGCCTCGGGTCCGGCCGTCGTGGTCGACGGACCGGGCCCCCGGTGAAACACCGGACAGGTTCAAAGGGACTTTCTCAGCCGGTCGGCAAAGCCGCCCAGCACCCCTAGCAAGCGCGCCCCGGCAAGCCGCGGCGCAGGGCAGAGTTTAGCCGCTGTCGAGGGGCCCTGCCGGCCGCGGTGCCCCGCAGAGGCCCGTATTTCCCCGGGGGCGCCGGGCGTAGACAATCCTGTCCCGAGGATCACCGCCCCGCATGCCAGACCATTCCAGCCGCGCCGCGCCAGAAACCCCCGAAGCCACACCCGTGCGCCTGCGTCGGTTCAGGGTCGATGTCGGCACCATCATTTGCGTGGTGGCGCTGGCGCAGTCGCTGCTGCTGGTGGCGCTCGGCTATTGGGGCGCGCAGCGGCTGGTGTCGCGCGTCGGGGCATCGGCGCACAAGGTGAGCCACGACCGCGTCGAGGACAACCTGCTCGCGTTCCTGGCCAAGACCCAGGCCGTGGTGCATGCCATCGCCGATTCGCCGAGCCTGCACCCGCTCGGCGAAGACGGCGAGCGCAGCGCCGAAATGCTCTGGACCCTGCTCGAGGAGGCGACCGAGCTCGACAGCATCGGCGTGGCCAGCGACGACGGCCACCTGCTCATGGCCGAGCGCTACCCCGCGAGCGCGATCCGCAAGGTGGTGCGCGACAGCGGCTTCAGCACCGAGACCTGGGAATTCAAGCCCTCGCCCGACGCCGAGGGCGGCGACGCGCGCGAGCGCTTTGCCACCCAGCGCATCGAGGCCTTCCGCAGCGACCATGACGTGACCGAGCGCGCTTGGTACAAGCGCGCGCTCGAGGCGCCGCTGGCCGTGTGGACGCCGCCGTTCCACCTGGCCGAGGGCGAGGAGCTCGGCGTGAGCTACGTGCAGCCCGCGCAGCGCACCGACGACGAGGGGCGGGTGCAGCGGCTGGTGGTGGTGGCACACCTGTCGCTCGGGCACCTGTCGCGGCTGGTGCGCGCCTTCGGCAGCCGCAGCCCCGGCGACAGCGTGCTGCTGAGCGACGACCACCATGTGCTCGCGCGCAGCGACCACACCGATCCGGTGCGCATGCTGGAGGCGCCCGAGGGCGGCATCCTCGGGGCGGTGGAGGGCTACATGAAGGCGCACGGCATCTCGCACAACGTCGAGGACGAGAGCTTCTCCATCGCGCACGAGGGTCGGCGCTACCGCGTCGAGGCCTCGCACATCGGCGCCACCGGCTGGGAGCTCATCAGCTGGGAGCCCGAGGACGCGCTGCTCGGCGACCTCCAGCGCCTGCTGCGCTGGGGGCTGGTGCTCACGCTGGTGTTCCTCGTCGTCGCGCTGCTGATCTCGCTGCGGCTGTCCAAGCTCGTGACCACGCCGATCGAGAACCTGTCGAACACCGCGCGCCGCATCGGCCGGCTCGAACTCGACGACCTGCCGCAGGAGCACAGCCGCGTGCTCGAGATCCAGCACCTGAACCAGGCGCTCGACGACTCGGCGCGCAGCCTCAAGGCCTTCAGCAAGTTCGCGCCGGTGGGCGTGATCCGCCAGCTCGTCGCCCAGGGCCATGCGCTCGCGCCGAGCGGCTCGCCGCGCCGGTTGACGGCGATGTTCACCGACGTCGAAGGCTTCGCGGGCATCTCCGAGTCGCTGCCGGCCGACGTGTTGGTGAAGCAGCTGACCGCGTACTTCAACCTCGCGCAGCGCGTATTCGCGCGCCACGGCGGCGTGGTGGACAAGTACATGGGCGACGGGATCATGGTGCTCTGGGGCGCGCCGCTCGACCTGCCCGATGCCGAATACCGTGCCTGCATCGCGGCGCTCGAACTGCATGCCGAGATGCGGGCGCTCAATCGCCAATGGCAGTCCGAGGGGCTGCGGGCATTCCGCACCCGCGTGGGCATCCACACGGGCATGGTGATCGCGGGCGTGCTGGGCTCGAGCGACCGCCTCGCCTACACCGCGATCGGCGACGTGATCAACGCGGCAAGCCGCATCGAGGCCGCCAACAAGCACCTGGGCACGCGCACGCTGGTGTCGGAAGCGACCCATGCGGGCCTCGGCGGCCGGTTGCCCACGCGCCGGATCGAGGGACAGGTCGAACTGCGCGGGAGGCAGATGCCGATGGTGCTGTACGAGTTGCTAGAGGTCGAGCAGCAGCCGCGCTGAGCGCGCCCGCGAGCAGCAAGGCAGGAAGCGATCGTTGGCCGCCTGTTCGGCGGGCGTGAGGTAAAGGTCGCGGTGCTCGATCTCGCCTTCGAGCACGCGCGTGAGGCAGGTGCCGCACACGCCCTGGGCGCACGACAACGGGATCTCCACGCCCGCGGCCGCGAGCGCATCCGCCACGCTGAGCGAGGCGGGCACCTGGATGACGCGCCCGGAGCTGCGCAGCGCGACCTCGAAGCTGCCTGCGTCGGCGCCCACCGCCGCGGCGCCCGCGAAATATTCGAAGTGCACTTGCGCGTCCGGCCATTGCAGCCGGCGCGCGGTGTTGCGCACGGCGTCGAGGAATCCCTGCGGCCCGCAGACGTACAAATGTCTGCCCGGCCCCGGCTCTGCGAGCGTGGCTTCGAGGTCGAGGCGCTGTTCGGGCGGTCCGTCGTCATGGTGGAAGAACACCCGGCTCGCGAAGGCGCTGTCTTCGAGCCGTCGCCGATAGGGCGTGCGCGCGGCCGTCCGGTTGCAGCAGTGCAGCGCGAAATCGGCATGCAGCGCGGCCAGCCGCTGCGCCATCGACAGCAGCGGTGTCACGCCGATCCCGCCCGCGAGCAGCAGGCTGTGGGTGGCGTCTTCCACCAGCGGGAAATGGTTGCGCGGCGGGCCGATCTGCAGCAGCGCGCCCTCGTGCACCGCCTCGTGCAGCGCGCGCGAGCCGCCACGCGAGGCGGCATCGCGCAGCACGCCGATTTCATAGTGCGCATCCGGCGTGGGCAGGTTGCACAGCGAGTACTGCCGCACCAGGCCGCCGGGCAGCGCCACGTCGATGTGCGCGCCGGGCGCGAACGCCGGCAGCGGCCGGCCGTCGGTCGCCACCAGCCGGAAGCCCGCCACGCCCTCGGCTTCGATCGTCTTGCGCGCCACGCGCACGGGAATCGCGACCGTCACTGGCGCACGAGGAAGTTGCCGGCCTCGAAGCGCACCGGCGCCGCAGCGGGATCGAAGCTCACACCGGCCGGGTCGCGGCCTTCGCGCAGCGCGTCGAGCTGGAGCTGCAGCAGCCGGCGCAGCATGACGATGCCGCGGTCCGACGAGGCCAGGTGCTCCTCGGAATGCGCCGTGATCGCGCCCTGGCTCACCTGCGCCTCGTAGTCGCCCGGAAAGGCGCGGTGCTCGGCCTCGCTGAGTTCCTCCCAGAGCTTGCCGTTCAGGCGCTAGCGCACGCGCGCGAGGTCGCCGGGGTTCTTCACCCGGCCCACGGTGTAGATCCGGAAGCTGTGGTCGTCGATCGGCAGCACCCAGCCGATGGATTCGACACGCCCGTATTCCGCCACGCGCGGATTGGGC
>CAMLCW010000270.1 GCA_946478645.1 uncultured Variovorax sp. | reverse complement strand
GCCCACCGGCAGCGCGGGCGACGCGAGCCAGATGAGCTGCAGCAGGCTGTGGGCGCCGGCCGGGTCGGACATGTCAGTTTTCCATTGCGCTGCGCGCCGCCCGCATCGCATGAAACGTCAGGCGGCGTTGCTCCCTCCCCCGCTGGGGGAGGGTTGGGGTGGGGGCCAACGGCGCTGCACCTGCGAGCGCCGTGCCTGCCCCCATCCCAGCCTTCCCCCAGAGGGGGAAGGAGCCTGGCGCGCTGAACGTGGTGCCCCGTTTCATTTCAGTGGTCGTGGCCGTGGTCGTCGAGCAGTTCGGATGCCAGCACGAGCGGCTTCGGGCCGCTGCCGTGCGCATGCGGGTGACCATGGTCATGGGCATGCGAATGTTCGTGCGAATGCGCATGCGCGCCATAGGCGCCGCCCTCGGGCTCGAAGGCTTCTTCCACCGCGACCACGATCAGGTGCATCGAGCGCAGCATGTCGGCGAGCACATGGTCGGGCTCGATCTTCAGGTGGTCGGGCCGGAGCTCGATCGGCACATGTCGGTTGCCGAGGTGGTAGGCCGCGCGCGTCAGGTCGAACGGCGTGCCGTGCGCGGTGCAGTGCGTGATGCGCAGCACCGGCTGCGGCGCCGCGATGACGCGCACCAGCGACCCGTCCTCGGCCACGAGCACGTCGCCACCGCGCACCGCCGTGCCGCGCGGCAGGAACACGCCGATGCGGCGACCCTGCGAATCGGTGGCGTCGAAGCGGCTCTTCTGGCGGATGTCCCAGTCGAGTTCGATGGTGGCGGCACGCTTGGTCAGCACGGGCGCGAGGCCGCGGCCCTGTGGCATGAGTTTGTTGGCGGTCAGCATGGGGCTTGCATTCAGCGGGAGGGAGTCGATAATATAACGTTCGTTATAACTTCTTTTGTGAGGTGCCCATCATGTCTGCCATCAAAGTGACCCAGATCGGGAATTCGGTCGGCGTCATCCTTCCCAAGGAGTTGCTTGCCAGCATGAATGTGGGCAAGGGCGACACGCTTTACGTGACACGGGCCTCCGATGGTGGCATCCATGTCACGCCCTATGACGCGGCGTTCGAGCAACAGATGGAGACCGCACGCCGTGTCATGAAGAAGCGTCGCAATGTCCTGCGCGAGCTTGCCAAATGACGGCGGCCAACCAGCCGTGGGTCTGGCTCGGCGCCAAGCTCCTGGAACTGGTTCATGAAGAACAGCTGGCAGAGCACGGGGGTCCGCCGGGAATTCGCGACGCCGGAATGCTCGCCTCCGCGCTGGGGCGCCCCCAGCATCGAGCGCTCTATGAATCGCCCGATGCGGCGGCGCTGGCTGCCTGCTATGCGTTCGGCATCGCGCGCAACCATCCGTTCGTGGATGGCAACAAGCGCACCGCCTTCGTCGCCATGGAAGTCTTCCTCGACCTCAATGGGTTCGAGCTCACAGCGTCGGACGAGGATTGCGTGTTCCGGATGCTCGCGCTCGCGGCCGGAGAGGTCGACGAGGACGCTTTCGCGCAATGGATCCGCGATCACCTTGCGCCGCTCCAAACCTGAATTTCCAAGCCCGCCACGGCTCAAATCACCCGCGTCATGAAGTGGCTGTACGGGTCGACCCGATAGCTGCCGAACGGACCGCAGTCCTCGAAGCCATGCTTCGCATAGAGCGCACGCGCCGGCGCAAAGAAGGGCTGCGTGCCGGTCTCGAGGCTGATCCGCGCGTGGCCTTGCGCGCGGGCCTCGGCCATCACGTGCGCGAGCAGGCGGGCCGCGATGCCCTGGCCGCGCAATGGCGCCGCGGTGCGCATCGACTTGAGTTCGGCATGGTCTGCGTCGAGCCGCTTCAACGCGGCGGTCCCGACGAGCATCTGCTCGCCATCGGGCTGTGAAGCCCATGCGGACCAGAACCGGATCTCGGGCCGGCGCAGGCCGGCAAGATCGAGCGCGTGCACGCTCTCGGGTGGCGAGATGCGCCGCATGTCGGCCAGGTGCTCTTCGAGGAAAGCGGCGATGCGTGGATCCTGCAGTGGATCGAGCCGGATGTTGATTTCCATGGTGGCCTCAGAAAAGAAAGTAGCGCTGCGCCATCGGCAGCAGCTTCGCGGGCTCGCAGGTCAGCAGATGGCCGTCGGCGCGCACCGCGTAGGTCTGCGCGTCGATCTCCATCTTCGGCGTGTAGCCGTTGTGAATCAGGTCCTTCTTGCGCACGCTGCGGATGTTCTTCACTGCGGCGAGCGGTTTGGCCAGGCCGAAGCGCTCCTTGATGCCCGCCGCGAGCCCCGCCTGCGAGACGAAGGTCAGCGAACTCCTCGCAAGTGAGCCGCCGTAGCTGCCGAACATCGGCCGGTAGTGCACCGGCTGCGGCGTGGGGATCGAGGCATTGGGGTCGCCCATGGCAGCCATGGCGATGCTGCCGCCCTTGACGATGGTGAAGGGCTTCACGCCGAAGAAGGCCGGCTTCCAGATCACGAGGTCGGCCCACTTGCCGACCTCGATCGAGCCCACCTCGTGCGCGATGCCGTGCGCGATGGCCGGATTGATCGTGTACTTGGCCACGTAGCGCTTGGCGCGGAAATTGTCGTTGCGCGCGCTGTCCTCGGGCAGGGTGCCGCGCTGCAGCTTCATCTTGTGCGCGGTCTGCCAGGTGCGGATGATCACCTCGCCGACGCGGCCCATGGCCTGGCTGTCTGAGCTGAACATGCTGATCGCGCCGAGGTCGTGCAGCACGTCCTCGGCAGCGATGGTCTCCTTGCGGATGCGCGACTCGGCGAAGGCCAGGTCTTCGGCGATGCCGGCGTCGAGGTGGTGGCACACCATGAGCATGTCGACGTGCTCGTCGAGCGTGTTCACGGTGTAGGGCATCGTGGGGTTGGTGGACGAAGGCAGGAAGTTGTCTTCGCCCACCACGCGCAGGATGTCGGGCGCATGGCCGCCGCCTGCGCCTTCGGTATGGAAGGCGCAGATGGCGCGCCCGCCCACGGCCGCGATGGTGTTCTCGACGAAGCCCGACTCGTTGAGCGTGTCGCTGTGGATCGCCACCTGCGTGTCGGTGGCATCGGCCACGTCGAGGCAGTTGCTGATGGCCGAGGGCGTGGTGCCCCAGTCTTCGTGGAGCTTCAATCCGATCACGCCGGCCTCGATCTGCTCGTGCAGCGCATCGGGCAGGCTCGCGTTGCCCTTGCCGAGGAAGCCGAGGTTCATCGGGAAGGCGTCGGCCGCCTGCAGCATGCGCTCGATGTGCCAGGGTCCCGGCGTGGCGGTGGTCGCGAAGGTGCCGGTGGCGGGGCCGGTGCCGCCGCCGAGCATGGTCGTGATGCCCGAGGCCAGCGCCTCTTCGATCTGCTGCGGGCAGATGAAGTGGATGTGGCTGTCGATGCCGCCGGCCGTGACGATGTGGCCCTCGCAGCTGATGATCTCGGTGCCCGGGCCGATGACGATGTCCACGCCCGGCTGCACGTCGGGATTGCCGGCCTTGCCGATGGCGGCGATGCGGCCGTCCTTCAGGCCGATGTCGGCCTTGACGATGCCCCAGTGGTCGAGGATCAGCGCGTTGGTCAGCACCGTGTCGACCGCGCCCAGCAGGCGGGTGCGCTGCGACTGCGCCATGCCGTCGCGGATCGTCTTGCCGCCGCCGAACTTCACTTCCTCGCCGTAGCCGCCGGCGCGCAGCGTGTAGTCGGCTTCGACTTCGATCAGCAGGTCGGTGTCCGCGAGCCGGACCCGGTCGCCCACGGTGGGGCCGAAAATTTCCGCATAGGCGCGTCGCCCGATGGTGGCCATGTTTTAGAGCTTCCCTTGAACCAGGCCGCGAAAGCCGTAGACGATGCGCTCGCCCGAAAAATCGACCAGCTCCACCGTGCGTTGCTGGCCCGGCTCGAAGCGCACGGCCGCGCCCGACGCGATGTTGAGCCGCATGCCGTGCGCCGCCTCGCGGTCGAAGCCGAGTGCGCCGTTGGTCTCGGCGAAGTGGTAGTGCGAGCCGACCTGGATCGGCCGGTCGGCGGTGTTCTGCACCACCAGCGTGAGGGTGCGGCGGCCCGGGTTGAGCACGTGCTCGCCGTCGTCGGTGAGGAGTTCGCCGGGGATCATGGCCAGTTCAGAGGGCTTGCGACAGCAGCGTGGCGCCGAGGCCGGCCACGGCGACGCCCGCCACGCGCGGCAGCCAGGCGTTCGCATGGCGCAGCGCCCATCCGGCGGCGATGCCCGCGGCGTGCAGCAGCAGCGTGGCGGCCACCATGCCGGCCAGCGTCGGTACCGCACCATGGCCGCTCGCGAGTTCATGGCCGTGCGCCACGCCGTGGAAGACGGCGAACACGCCGACCAGGGCCGCCGCCGCGCCCGCCGCCAGGTGCATGCGCGTGGCGACCAGCAACCCGAGCACGAGCAGCGAGGCCGCGATCATCGGCTCGACCGCCGGCAACTGCAGGCCCGCGAGGCCGGCCAGCGCACCCGCGAGCAGCATGCCCGCGAAGGCCAGCGGCGCCCACAGCAGGTCGGGCCAGGCGCGGCGCGCCGCCAGTGCGCTCCAGAGGCCGACCGCGACCATCGCGGCCAGGTGGTCGGCACCGGTGAGCGGATGCATGAAGCCGGTGGCGAAACCGTGGTGATGCGTGCCGCCGTCCGCGCCGGTGTGGGCGGCGGCCGCAAGCGGCAGCGCCATGGCGAGCAGGGCAAGGGTCTTGGAAACGGTGTGGCGCATGGGAGAACTCTTTCTGGCGGGATCAGACGATGGGTTGGTGGACAGTCACCAGCTTGGTGCCGTCGGGGAAGGTGGCTTCCACCTGGATGTCCGGGATCATCTCGGCGATGCCGTCCATCACGTCGGCGCGCGTGAGCACCGCGCGGCCTTCGCTCATGAGGTCGGCCACGCTCTTGCCGTCGCGTGCGCCTTCCATCACGGCGGCGGAGATCAGTGCGATGGCTTCGGGGTAATTGAGCTTGAGGCCGCGCGCCTTGCGGCGTTCGGCCAGCAGGGCCGCGGTGAAGATCAGCAGCTTGTCTTTTTCGCGCGGGGTTAGTTCCATGGGCTCGGCATCGGTGGCGGCGTTCGGCCATTATTGGCAAGCTGGCCGCTTGCAACAGTCGTGCCGTCCTGCGCCGAATGGCGTATGGATGGCACGAAAGCTGCACCGAAACGGTGTGAATCCCGCCCAGCCCTCCACCGCCCGCGACGACGCGCCGCAGCGCATCGTCAAGGTGCGGCGCGACTACAACAGCTGGGTGGCGAGCGAGACGCTCGAAGATTACGCGCTGCGCTACACGCCGCAGCGCTTTCGCAAGTGGTCCGAATGGCGCGTGGCCAATACCGCGTTCGGCGCCGCCTCGTTCCTGATCCTCGAAGCGGTCGGCGCCACGCTGCTGGTCCAGTACGGCTTCGCCAATGCCTTCTGGGCCATCGTGGCCACGGGGCTGATCATCTTCCTCGCGGGGCTGCCGATCAGCGTGTATGCGGCGCGCTACGGCGCCGACATGGACCTGCTCACGCGCGGCGCGGGCTTCGGCTACATCGGCTCCACGCTCACCTCGCTGATCTACGCCAGCTTCACCTTCATCTTCTTCGCGCTCGAGGCGGCGGTGATGGCCTATGCGCTCGAACTCGCGCTCGGCGTGCCGCCGGTCTGGGGCTACCTGGTGTGCGCGCTGGTGGTGATTCCGCTGGTCACGCACGGCGTGTCGGCGATCAGCCGGCTGCAGCTCTGGACCCAGCCGCTCTGGCTGGTGATGCTGGTGGTGCCCTTCGTCTTCGTGCTCGTGCGCGATCCTGGTGCGTTCGCTGGCATCGTGCACTACAACGGCGCGCGACCCGGTGCGGGGGGCTTCGATCTGCACCTCTTTGGCGCAGCGCTCACGGTCGGCATCGCGCTCATCACCCAGATGGGCGAACAGGCCGACTACCTGCGCTTCATGCCCGTGCGCACGCCCGCGACCGCGCGGCGCTGGTGGGCCGGGGTGCTGGCCGGCGGGCCGGGCTGGGTGGTGCTGGGCGTGTTCAAGATGCTCGGCGGTGCGCTGCTGGCCTACCTGGCGATCACGCACATGGTGCCGGTCGAGCGCGCGGTCGATCCCAACCAGATGTACCTCGCGGCGTACGAGTACGTGTTCCCGCACTACGGCTGGGCCGTGGCCGCGACGGCGCTGTTCGTGGTGATCTCGCAGCTCAAGATCAACGTGACCAACGCCTATGCGGGATCGCTCGCCTGGAGCAACTTCTTCTCGCGCGTGGCCCATAGCCACCCGGGGCGCGTGGTGTGGGTGGTGTTCAATGCGCTGATCGCCTTCATGCTGATGGAGATGAACGTCTTCGAGGCGCTCGGCGATGTGCTCGGCCTGTTCGCCAACATCGCGATCGCCTGGATGATGGCGGTGGTGGCCGACCTGGTCATCAACAAGCCGCTGGGCCTGTCGCCGCCGGGCATCGAGTTCAAGCGTGCGCACCTGTGGGACATCAATCCGGTGGGCGTCGGCGCGATGGCGCTGGCCTCGCTGCTGTCGATCACCGCGCACCTCGGCGTGTTCGGGCCGCTGGCGCAGGCCTTCTCGGCGCTGATCGCGCTCGGCACGGCGCTGGTGGTGTCGCCGCTGCTGGCCTGGGCCACCGGCGGCAAGTACTACCTCGCGCGCGATGCCGGCGACGAGGGGATCGATGGCCGCCTGGCAGCGCAGTACTGCGTGATCTGCGAGCGCGAATACGAAGGCCCCGACATGGCGCACTGCCCGGCCTACCAGGGGCCGATCTGCTCGCTGTGCTGCACGCTCGACGCGCGCTGCGGCGACCTGTGCAAGCCGCACGCCGCGCTCTCGGCGCAGTGGTCGGCGGCGCTGCGCTGGCTGCTGCCGCGCAGGAGCTGGCGCTATCTCGACACCGGGCTCGGCCACTTCCTGCTGCTGATGCTGATCGTGGTGCCGGTGCTCGCGGCGGTGTTCGGCGTGCTCTACCGCCAGGAGCTGCGCGCGCTCGGCGACGGCGTGCTGCAGATGGCCTCGCTGCGTTCGGGCTTCCTCAAGGCCTACATGGCGCTGCTGGTGATCGCGGGCGTGGTTGCATGGTGGCTGGTGCTGGCGCATCAGAGCCGCAAGGTGGCGCAGGAGGAGTCGAACCGCCAGACGCACCTGCTGATGCGCGAGATCGAGCTGCACCGCGCCACCGACCAGGCGCTGCAGACGGCCAAGCAGACGGCCGACGAGG
>CAMLCW010000269.1 GCA_946478645.1 uncultured Variovorax sp. | reverse complement strand
GTGCTGCGGCAGCTGGTTGCCGTCGAGCTGCAGCTGCAGGTGCCAGCCGAGCGGTCGGATGCGCCGCGCCAGTGCGTCCAGGTCGGTCCATTGCAGGAAGCCGCCGGGCAGCATGTGAAAGCGCGCACCGCGCACGCCCGCATCGTGCAGCGCCTGCAGCGCGGTCTCGTCGATGTCGGTGGCCACGGTCGCGACGCCGCGCGCGGCATCGCCGAAGAAGCGCAGCGCTTCGAGCATGCCGCGGTTGTCGTCGCCGTAGCCGTTGGCCTGCACCACGACCACGCGCGACAGCCCGGTGGCGCGCTGCATCGCGGCATAGGCCGACGCGGGCGCGTGCGGCGGCACGAAGGCGGCGCCGGGCCGCAGGCCGAAGCGTGCCTCGTACACATGCATGTGCGTGTCGCAGGCGCCCGGTGGGGCAATGAGGCGGGGGGAGGACGTCATCGTGGGTTGCGGGTTCCGCTCAGTGCAATGCCGCGAGCCGGTGTGCGTGTTCAGGGTTGAGTGCGCCGGCCGGCATCTCGCCGCGCAGCAGTGCCGCGAGCTGCGCCACCGTTTCGTTGGCCTGGTGGTCGACGGCGGCCGGCGTGAGGCCGCCGGTGTGCGGCGTGGCGAGCACGCGCGGATGCGCAGCCAGTGCGGGCGAAGGCATCTGGTCGGGCGCGCGGCCCACGTCGAGTGCGCAGCCGGCGAGGTGGCCGCTCTCGAGCGCGCGCAGCAGCGCGCCTTCGTCGACCAGTTCACCGCGCGCGGCATTGATGAAGAAGGCGCCCGGCTTCATGCGCGCAAAGCGCGCCTCGTCCATGAGGTTCTCCGTGGCCGGCGTGGCGGGCACCAGGCAGACCAGGTGGTCGGCGAGCGCCAGCACTTCATCGAGCGTGCGGTGTTCGATCGCGGGATCGGCGACCGATGCATTCGGGTCGGCGACCACGACGCGCATGCCCAGCGCGAGTCCCAGCGCGGCGAGCCGCTGCCCGATCTGCCCGAAACCGAGAATGCCGAGCACCGCACCGCGGAGTTCGCGCCCCATGCGCGGGCCGGGCAGCCGGCCGGCGCGAAAGGCGAGCGCGCTGTCGCTCAGATGCCGGCTCAGGTCGAGCATCATGCCGAGCGCCCACTCGGCCACCGCATTGGCGAAGCCCGCGCTTGCATGCGTGACGAGCACGCCGTGGGCGCTGGCCGCGTCGATGTCGATGTTGCGCACGTCGACCGCGCAGCGCAGGAAGACGGCCAGCGAAGGACTCTGGGCGAACACCGCCGCATCGCCGCGCGTGGCCCGGTCGCTCACGATCACCTGGCAGCCGCGCGCAGCCTGGACGAGCGCGGCGGCGTCCAGCGGCGCGCCGGTGTCGTTCAGGCGCACCGTGCCGAGTGCGCGCAGCCCTGCGAGTGGCCCGTCGCGGTAGTAGTTCTCGCGCGCGGAAGCCGGGTGGGCGAGAAAGATCGTCGGCGCGGCCATCGGATCGGAACGGTTCAGAGGCCGAGCGCGCGCGGCAGCCAGAGCGACAGCCACGGCATGAAGGTCACCATCATGAGCACGATCAGCAGCGCCACGAAGAAGGGCACCATCGCGCGTGTGACCACGCCGATCGGCAGCTTGGCCACCGCGCTTCCCACGAAGAGCACGGTGCCCACCGGCGGCGTGATCAGGCCGAGGCCGAGGTTCACGATCATGATCATGCCGAAGTGCACCGGATCGACGCCCAGGCTCGTGACCACCGGCAGCAGGATCGGCGTGCAGATCAGGATCAGCGGCGCCATGTCCATCAGCGTGCCCAGCAGCAGCAGCATGACATTGACCAGCAGCAGGATCACATACTTGTCGTTCGACACGCTGGTGAAGAACGTGGTCACCGTGGTCGGGATCTGCATCAGCGTCATGATGTAGCCGAAGGCCGCCGCGAAGCCGATCAGGATCATCACGATGGTCACGGTCTTGACCGTGCGGTGGATCAGCTTGGGCAGGTCGCGCCATTTGTAGTCGCGATAGATGAACATCGTGACGAAGAAGGCCCAGAGCACCGCGATCGAGGCCGACTCGTTGGCGGTGAACACGCCCGACAGGATGCCGCCGAGGATGATGACCATGGTCATCAGGCCCCAGAGCGCTTCCACGCAGATGCGCAGCGCCTGGCGCATCGGAATGGGTTCGCCCTTGGGAAAATTGCGCTTGCGCGCGGTGTAGAGGCACAGTCCGGCGATCGTCAGCCCGAGCAGCAAGCCCGGCAGCACGCCCGCCATGAACAGCGCGCCCACCGACACCGAGCCGCCTGCCGCCAGCGAATAGATCACGGCGTTGTGGCTCGGCGGAATCAGCGTGGCCTGGATCGAACCGCTCACGGTGACGGCGGTGGAGAAGTCGCGCGGGTAGCCCTTCTTCTCCATCTCGGGGATCAGCACCGAGCCGATCGAGGCCGTGTCGGCCACCGAGCTGCCCGAGATCGCGCCGAAGAAGGTCGACGCCAGGATGTTGACCAGCGACAGCCCGCCGCGCAGGAAGCCCACGAGCACGCTGGCAAAGGCAACCAGCCGCCGCGCCATGCCGCCTTCGGCCATGATCGCGCCGGCCAGCACGAAGAACGGGATCGCGAGCAGCGAGAACTTGTTGACGCCCGAGGCGATCTGGATCATCACCGCGTCGACGGGCAGCTCGATCCAGACGGCGCCCACCAGGGCGGCCATGCCGAGCGCGTAGGCGATCGGCACGCCCACCATCATCAGAAGAAAGAAGCTGCCGAGCAGAACGAGCGCGTCCATCAGCGAACCTCCGCTTCGAAGTCGGCCGCCGCGTCGCCGAAGCTGACGATCGGACGGTGCCACTGCGGGCCGATGAAGATGCGTTCGAGCACGAACAGCAGCGTGAGGAAACTGCCGATCGGCAGCGGCGCGTAGGTGGCGCCCACAGGCATCCAGGGCAGCGAATCGAGCGACTGGCCCCAGGTGCCCATCACCAGCTTGGTGCCCCAGACCACGACGAAGACGCAGACCGCCGCCATCACGAGATTGGCGAGCACGTCCGCACCCTTCTGCATCGCGGGCGGCAAGCGGTCGGTCAGCATCGCGACCGCGATGTGGGCCCCGGCGCGGTACGACGCCGCCGTGCCCAGGAAGGTGAAGATCACCATCAGCATGATCGCGATCGGCTCCGGCCAGTTCGAGCCGGTGCCGAGCATGTAGCGCGTGAACACACCCCAGGGCACGATCAGCGACATGACGACGATGGAGGCACCGGCCCCCCAGATACAGAAACGATAGACGGCGTCGAGCAGACGCGGAACGGTTTGAGCCATGGGTGCAGGTGTGTGTTCGTCGTTCGATGTCGCCGAGGGGCGGGCTTACTTGACGGCGTCGATGCGCTTGATCAGGTCGGCGTAGGCCGCGCCGTACTTGGCGCGCACCGGCGCAGTGGCCTCGTAGAACGGCTTGTTGTCGACGTTGATGAACTCCACGCCGCCGGCCTTGAGCTTGGCCGTGTACTCGGCCACGCTCTTGTCCCACAGCACGCGCTGCTCCATCTGCGCCTCGCGCGAGAACTTCTTGACCAGTGCCTGGTCGGCCGGCGTGAGCTTGTCCCAGGTGATCTTCGACATCACGAAGATCTCGGGAATGATCAGGTGGTTGGTCTGCGTGTAGTACTTGGCGCCGGTGGTGTACTGGTTGGTCGTGAAGTAGGTCGGCGGGTTGTTCTCCGCGCCGTCGATCACGCCGGTCTGCAGCGCGCTGAACACCTCGGTGTGGCCCATCGAGATGCCGTTGCCGCCCATCGCGTTCATGGTGTCCACGAACAGCGGGTTGCCCATCATGCGGATCTTCTGGCCCTTGAGGTCGGCGGGGCTGCGCACCGGCTTCTTGGTGTAGAGGCTGCGCGAGCCGCTGTCCATCCAGCCGAGCGCGACCAGCCTGGCCGGGCTCGCGGTGATGCGTTCGAGGATCTCGGCGCCGATCTCGCCGTCGATCACCTTGCGCATGTGCGCCTCGTCGCGGAACACGAAAGGCATGTTGAACACGTTCACGTCGGGCACTACCGGGCCGAGCACGCCCAGCGAGATGCGCGCGATCTGGATCGCGCCCACCTGCGTCTGCTCGACGACTTCCTTCTCCGAGCCGAGCACGCCGCCCGGGAACATCTGGATCTTGATGCGGCCGTTGGTCGCGGCCTCGAGTTTCTTGCCCATCGATTCGACGGCCACCACGTTCGGGTAGCCCGCGGGATGGACGTCGGACGCTTTGAGCGTCATCTTCTGCGCCGCGGCAAGGCCGGGTGCGCCAAGGCAGGCAAGGGCGGTGGCGGCAGCGCAGGCGGCCATCAGGGTTCGGCGAAAGGTCATGGAAAGTCTCCTGGGTTGAAGGGGTGTGTCAGCTGGCCACAGCGCGGCCCGTGAGGCGCGCGGCTGCTGCTTCTTGTCGGTTGTTCATTCGAACGGGCCCTGCGCCGTGAAGGCGCCGCCCTGGTAGATCGCATTGGGATCGGTGGGCGCCACCGGCGGCTGCGCCTCGACCTTGGCGCGGAACACTTCGGAGCTGTCCTGCGGCACGAAGCCCAGGTGCGCGGCCGCGCCGTTGTCCCACCAGACGTCGCGGTTGGCCGACATGCCGTAGACCACCGTGTGCTTCACGCCGGGCGTGAAGAGCGACTTCTCGATCAGTGTGGTCAGGTCGCGGTAGCTGAGCCAGGTGCTCATCATCCGGCGATTGAGCGGCTCGGGGAACGACGAGCCGATGCGGATGCTGACCGTCTCGATGCCCCAGCGGTCGAAGTAGAACTGCGCCACGTCCTCGCCGAAGGACTTCGACAGCCCGTAGTAGCCGTCGGGCCGGCGCGCGGCATGGGCGTCGAGGTGCTCGGTTTGCTGGTAGAAGCCGATCACGTGGTTGGAGCTGGCGAACACCACGCGCTCCACGCCGTGGCGGCGCGCGGCTTCGTAGATGTGGAACACGCCCTTGATGTTGGCCTCGAGGATCTCCTCGAACGGGCGCTCGACCGAGACCCCGCCGAGGTGCACGATCGCATCGCAGCCCTCGACCAGCGCATGCACCGCGGTCTTGTCGGAGAGATCGCAGGGCACGACCTCCTCGTGCGCGCCTTCGGCCGGCGCGAGCGCCGCGATGTCCGACAGGCGCAGGATGCCGGCATAGGGGCGCAGGCGTTCGCGCAGCACCTTGCCCAGGCCGCCGGCCGCGCCGGTCAGCAGCAGCCGATGGAGTCGGGGAGGGGAGGCTTGTTCGGTGGTCGGCATGTCTTGCGAGCGTTGGACGCCGCCCGGGCGGCAGGAAGTGTTCAGTTATCTGTTGTCGTACAACTGAGTCCGGATTATTATCGTGACCATGGCCCAGACGACTGCGGGTAATCCCTCAAACCAGGCAACGGCGACCGAAGCCGCCGCCGGCGGGCCCTTCGCGGGCCGGTCCAGGCCGCGCGCCCGGGGCCTTGCGCACGGCCTGGTCGAAGACCTCGGCGAGAAGATCCGCAGCCAGCAACTGCGCCCCGGCGACAAGCTGCCGACCGAGTCGGCGATCATGCAGTCCTTCGGCGTCAGCCGCACCGTGGTGCGCGAGGCGCTCTCCAAGCTGCAGGCCGCGGGCCTGGTCGAGACCCACCACGGCGTCGGCACCTTCGTGCTGCAGCCGCGCGCCGCCGGCATGTTCCGGCTCGATTCCGCTGACATCGCGACCTCGGTCGACGTGCTCGCCGTGCTCGAGCTGCGCATCAGCCTGGAGACCGAATCCGCGGGGCTCGCCGCCACGCGGCGCACCGAGGCGCATCTGCTCGCGATGCGCCAGGCGCTCGACGACTTCGAGCGCAACGTGTCGGCGGCAGGGGACACGGTGGCCCCCGACTTCCGCTTCCACCTGCAGATCGCGCAGGCCACGGGCAATCCGTACTTCGCGGACATCATGAGCCACCTCGGCACCACGATCATCCCGCGCACCCGCATCACCGCGATCCGCAACTACGACCGGCGCGGCGAATACCTGAGCCGCGTGAACCGCGAGCATGAAGAGATCTACGCCGCCATCGCGCGCCGCGATCCCGAGTCGGCGCGCGCCGCCATGCGCATCCACCTGACCAACAGCCGCGAGCGGCTGCGGCTGGCGCAGGAAGCCGCCCAGCAGGCCGCCGGCGAAGCGCCGGCCACGCGCACCTGAAGGAATTTCAGGCGCGGTGCTGGACAAGCGTTGTTCGTAGTTGTACGATGACTGACAACATCATCCACAGGAGACCCTGAATGAGCTTGAAAAGACGTGACCTGGTGCTCGGCGCCGTTGGCGGCGGGTTGCTCGCGGCCGGTGGCGTGCAGGCGGCCGATGCCTGGCCTGCCAAACCCATCCGCATCGTGGTGCCGTACCCGCCGGGCGGCTCGTCGGACATCATCGCGCGCTCGATCAGCCAGCCCCTGTCGGAGGCGCTGGGCCAGTCGGTGATCGTCGAGAACAAGCCGGGCGCCAACGGCAACCTCGGTGCCGACCACGTCGCCAAGTCGCGCCCCGACGGCTACACGCTGCTGCTGTGCGATGTCGGCGCGCTCGCGATCAGCCCCTCGGTCTACACCAAGCTCGCCTTCGATCCTTCGAAGGACCTGCGCGGCGTGACGATGCTGGCCTATTCGCCCCACCTGCTGGTGGTGCATCCGTCGGTGCAGGCCAACAGCCTCAAGGAACTGGTGGCCCTGTCCAAGAAGTCGGACATCAACTTCGCCGTCACCGCCACCGGCAGCGCACCGCACCTCGCGGGCGTGGCGCTGGAGCGTGCGAGCGGTGCGCGCTGGCAGTACGTGCCCTACAAGGGCGGCGTGCAGGCGGTGCAGGACACCGTGGCCGGCCAGACCCAGGTGCTGATGAACGGCATGCTGGCCACGCTGCCGCACGTGCAGAGCGGCAAGCTCAAGGTGCTCGGCGTTTCCAAGTCGACCCGCATGCCGCTGATCGGCGACGTGCCGACCATCGCGGAGCAGGGCCTGCCGGGCTACGAGTCGGGCACCTGGCAAGGCGTGCGCGTGGCCAAGGGCACGCCCGACGCCATCGTGCAGCGCCTCAACACGGCACTGATCACCGTCATCCGCTCGGCGGAGATCCGTTCGCGCCTCGCCGGGCAGGGCGCCGAGGTGGTGACCATGGCGCCGGCCGAAGAAGAACAGTTCTTCGCCAAGGAACGCGCGCGCTGGGCCAAGGTCGT
>CAMLCW010000268.1 GCA_946478645.1 uncultured Variovorax sp. | reverse complement strand
CTCTACTTCAGCGAGATGTGGGAGCGCTTCAGCTACTACGGGATGCGCGGCTTCCTCATTCTGTACATGAGCACCGCGGTCTCACTCGGCGGGCTCGGGCTCGACCGCGGGACGGCGGCCGTCATCTACGGCGTCTACACGTCAGGCGTGTACCTCGCGAACATTCCCGGCGGCTGGCTGGCAGAGCGCTACGGCATGCGCAACGCGATGCTCTTCGGGATCGTGGCGGAGACGATCGGCGCGGGCATCTCGGCCTGGGCACCGTCCTACGAGATCCTTCTGGCGGGCCGGCTGCTTTGCGGGATCGGCGGCTCCGTCTTCATCGGCAGTGCCATCGGCCTCACCGCGGCCTGGTTTCGCGGCAAGGAACTCGCCACGGCCAACGGCGTGATCCAGGGCGGGGCCTTCACTCTGGGCGCTGCGATCGGCCTGTTCGGCTGGGGCCCGGTGGTGGCAGCTTTCGGCTGGCGTGAAGGGTTGGCGATCGGTGCCGGCATCGGCCTGGCGACGCTGGTCTTCGTGCTGGCGCTCTTTCCCACGCCGCCAAGCGGGAGCGGGGACGTGCTCGAGGGCCATCACCTCGGCAAGAACTCGCTGCGCCGCGTCTTCGGCAACCCGACGCTCTGGCTCATGGGGCTGGCACTGCTGGGCGCCTACGGCAGCTATTTCAGCGCCGCGCAGCTGTTGCCGCACTACGCCAAGGCGGCGCTGAACGTCGACACCTCCGTGGCGGAAGGCATCGGCGCGATCCTGATGTTCAGCGGCATCGCGGGTGGATTCATCGGTGGCTGGCTCTCCGACCGCGCATTCGGGCTGCTGCCCACCTTCGTGGGCGCCTGCGTCGTCGAGGCGCTGATGTTCTTCCTTATCCCGCACGTGGGCCTGCTGGGACTCCAGGTCGCTGCAGCCGTCATCGGTGCCTCATTGATCGCTGCCTTCGTGCCGTGGGTGTCGATCCCCGGCGAGCGCGACAGCGGCTTCCTGATTTCCGACGTGCCGACCGCGATCGGGCTGATGCTGAGCATCGTTGCCATCGGCGGTGCGGCCGTCCCGCCGTTGTTCACCATGATCGCGGACGGCTGGGGCTTCGACACGGCCTGGGCCTTCCAGGGCGCGATCACGATTGGCTTTGCATTCCTGGCGTTCCTGTCGAGGCCGAAGCAGGCGGTCCGGATCAAGCCCGCTTGAGCATCCTGGCTCAGGCCTTGCGCGAGGCCTTGAGCACCTCCGGTGCGCCCAGCAGGAAGCTGTCGACGCGCAGGTCGATCACCCGGTCGATGCTCTTGGGCACCGGCAGCGCATAGATCCACTTGCGCACACCGATGTAGAACACGCCTGAATGCATGGACCAGATCAGGTCGATCTCGTCCTCGAGCTCTTCTTCGCTGGTGGGCTCGGGGATGCCGTACTCCTTGCGCATCTCGCGCGCAATCACCAGGAAGTGCCGCTCCCGCAGCCGGGCGACATAGCGCCGGTTGATGCCTTCGCGCGCGAGGCCGGCCGAAATGAAGATGCGCACCCAGTCGCTCTTCAGCACGAAACGCGCATAGTCCTTCAGGTAGCGCTTGAGCCTGGCGGCCAGCGGTTGCGTGCTGTCGGCCAGCCAGTCTTCCCAGACCGGATCCCATCGGCGCACGAACACTTCGTCGTAGACGCGGTCGACCAGCGCTTCCTTGGTTGGAAAGTAGTTGTAGAGCAGCGGCTGCGTGATGCCCAGCGCGCGCGCGATCTCGTGCGTGCTCGCGCTGAAGCCGCGTTCCGCGAAGACCTGGATCGCCTTCTGCACGATCTGCTGCTCGCGCACCTCTTTCGAAAGGCGAGGCGTCCCGGTCCCCTTCGTGCCGTCCGCGGCGCTTCGGCGCTGGCTTTTCCTGGCGGGGGTGGTCGGTCCTGCTTCGTTTGTCTTCATTCCAATCTCTGTAGAGCGCATTCCTCTGCGGCCAGTCGGCGCTAAACCCTTTTTCGCAGTGTAGCGGCGCACTTGTGTCGAGGCGTTGCCGCCGGCGGCGGCAACCGGACCGCGCCAGCGTCGCCAAGGTGACGCTCCGCGGGCTTCCCCGATGGGAGCGGCGCACGGCTCGGCTTAGGCTGCGGCCTGTCTTTTTTCCTCCTCCTCCATTTGCCCGCCCGACCGACCATGCAATCACGCCCGCACCACAAGTTCTGGCCCAAGCGCCTGCCGTATTCGATCACCGTGCCCGCCACCTCGCTGTGGCACAACCTCGCGACCTCGGCGGCACGCTATCCGGACAAGGCGGCGCTGGTGTTCTTCGGCCGGGTCATAACCTACCGCGCGCTGGCCGACCAGGTCGAGCGCCTGGCCGGCGCGCTGCATGCGCTGGGCGTGAAGCGCGGCGACCGCGTGGTGCTCGACATGCAGAACTGCCCGCAGCTCGTGGTGGCGCACTTCGCGATCCTGCGCGCCAACGCGGTGGTGGTGCCGGTCAATCCGATGAACCGCGCCGAGGAACTCAAGCATTACATCGTCGACCCCGACGCGAAGGTGGCCATCACCACCGGCGACCTCGCGGGCGAGCTGGCCAAGGCCAGCAACGCGCTGCCGCCAGAGGAGCGGCTGGCCCACCTGATCGTCACGCAGTTCACCGACGCCTTCGACGCCGACGCGACCGGCGACGACGCGCCCGCGCCGGCCTGGAAAGACTGGCTCTGCACGCGCCATGCGCTGCCCGAACTGGAAGGCGGCAAGGTCACCGCCTGGACCGATGCGCTGGCGGCCGGCCACGCCGCGCCCGCGCACGTGGTGGGTGCCGACGACATGGCGCTGCTGCCCTACACCAGCGGCACCACGGGCCTGCCCAAGGGCTGCGTGCACCATCATTCGAGCCTCATGCACAACGCGGTGGCGGGCCAGCTCTGGGGCCAGGCCACGTCCGAGGCGGTGGTGCTCGCGGTGGTGCCGATGTTCCACATCACCGGTGTGGTGAGCATGATGCACACCGCGATCCTCGCGGGGGCGACGCTGGTGGTCATGCCGCGCTGGGACCGCGACGTGGCCGGGCGCCTGATCTCGCGCTGGAAGGTCACGAGCTGGACCAACATCCCGACCATGGTGATCGACCTCATGGCCAGCCCCAACTTCGCGAGCTACGACCTTTCGAGCATGAACTACATCGGCGGCGGCGGCGCCGCCATGCCGCAAGCCGTGGCGCAGCGCCTGTTCGAGCAGTACGGCCTCAAGTACCAGGAAGGCTACGGCCTGACCGAAACCGCCGCGCCTTCGCACACCAGTCCGTCGGAGAACCCCAAGCAGCAGTGCCTGGGCATTCCGTTCATGAGCACCGACGCACGCGTGGTCGACCCCGACACACTGGTGGAACTGCCGGTCGGCGAATCGGGCGAGATCATCATCCATGGCCCGCAGGTGTTCCAGGGCTACTGGAAGCGCCCCGACGCGACCCGCGCGGCCTTCGTGGAATTCGAAGGCAAGCGCTTCTTCCGCTCGGGCGACATGGGCCGCATGGACGAGGACGGCTACTTCTTCATTACCGACCGGCTCAAGCGCATGATCAATGCGAGCGGCTTCAAGGTGTGGCCGGCCGAGGTCGAGCTGCTGATGTTCCGCCATCCCGCGATCCAGGAAGCCTGCGTGATCTCGACCAAGGACAGCTACCGTGGCGAGTCGGTGAAGGCGGTGGTGGTGCTGCGCCCCACGCACAAGGACACCACCGAGCAGGAGATCATCGACTGGTGCCGCGAGAACATGGCGGTCTACAAGATTCCGCGCAAGGTGCAGTTCGTCGACGCGCTGCCCAAGAGCGGCAGCGGCAAGGTGATGTGGCGGCTGCTGCAGGAAGACGAGAACGCTTCGGCCACGCCTGCGGCCGCCGCGTAACAGGCGGTTCGCAGGCACGGCTTCGGGCGCTTCGCGCGGAGAATCCGTGGCTTTCGCCGCCACGGTTCCTCGCCTCCTCGCCTCCTCGCTGCCCATGTTCCCGCGCTCCCTTCGTTGCCTGCTCGCCTGCTGTGTCCTGGTATTGCCGATGGCGTCGCAGGCCGCCGCGCGGACCTGCCTCGTGGTCGGCATCAGCGACGGCGACACGCTCACCGCGCGGTGCGGGCGCATCGGGTCCTACGAAGAAGTCCGGGTGCGCATCTCGGCCATCGACGCGCCCGAATGGTCGCAGCCCTACGGACGGCGCAGCAGGCAGGCCCTGAGCCGGCTGTGCCACCTCGAGCAGGCGCTCATCACCGAGCGCGAGATCGACCGCTACGGCCGCACCGTGGCCGACGTGCGCTGCGACGGCCATGACGCCGCCACCTGGATGGTGGCCGAAGGCTGGGCCTGGGTGTACGACTTTCATGGCAGCGCTGCGCGGCACGCCGGCAGGCTGGATGAACTGCAGCGCAGCGCGCGCACGCAGCGCTCGGGTCTGTGGGCCGGCGCCAGGCCCACGCCGCCCTGGAAATGGCGGCAGCGCCAGCGCGAGAAGGCGTCCGATGGCTTCCAGTTCTGAAGCCGGCGCCTGGCGCCGATGAGCGATGGTTCAAGTGCACCCGTGGATCTGGCTTCGCCGCCGGTCCACCGGGTGCGCCCCCCAGTGGGGGGAGGCGGCTACACGAAGTGAGCCGCTTCGGGGGGGCGTTCAGGACTCGCTGCGGCCCTGCACGTCGGCGACCACGCGTGCATGGCGCTGGAAGCTCCAGTAGGCGCTCGCCCAGTCCATCATCACGACGATCCGGTTGCGAAAGCCGATGAGGAAATAGGCATGCGCGAACAGCCAGAAGAGCCATGCGAGCCGGCCGCTGAAGCGCAGCGGACCGAAGGGCGTGCCGAGGTCCACCACCGCCGAGTTGCGGCCGATGGTGGCCAGATTGCCGTAGTCGCGGTAGCGAAAGGGCACGGTCGGCGCGCCCGCGAGGCGGCGCAGGATGTTCGCGGCCGCCGCGCGGCCCATCTGCTTGGCGGCCGGCGAGACGCCGGGCACCGGCTTCGGCTGCTGGCCGGGCGCATGGCTCAGCGCCGCCGCGAGGTCGCCGACCACGCTGATCTCGGGATGCCCGGCCAGGCTCAGGTCGGGCTCGACCTTGATGCGCCCCGCGCGGTCGCATTCGGCGCCCGTCGCCTCGCCGAGCATGCGGCCGAGCGGCGAGGCCGCGACGCCCGCGGCCCACACCACGCAACTGCTGTCGACGCGGTAGCTGCCCGCCGGCGCACCGTCGGCACCGCCGCCAGCCTGTACTTCGAGGCCGCCGGCATCGATGGCCGTCACGCGCGCGTTGAGCCGCACGTCCACGCCGAGCCGTTCGAGCTGCTCGAGCGCCTTCTGGCTCAGGCTCTCGGGCATGGCCTGCAGCACCCGCGGGCCGCCCTCGATGAGCAGCACCTGGGCGCTGCCGGGATCGATGTGGCGGAATTCGCCCGCGAGCGTGTGGCGCGCGATCTCGGCCAGCGTGCCGGCCATCTCGACCCCCGTCGGCCCGGCGCCAATCACCACGAAGGTGAGCCGCGCGCGGCGGCGCTGCGGATCTGACTCGGTCTCGGCGGCCTCGAACGACAGCAGCACGCGGCGGCGGATCTCGAAGGCATCGGCCAGCGTCTTGAGGCCGGGCGCGAGCGGCGCCCATTCGTCATGGCCGAAGTAGCTGTGCGTGGCGCCCGCGGCGACGATGAGGTGGTCATACGCCACGCGGTTGCCATTGGTCAATTGCACGGCACGTGCCGCAGGGTCGATGGCACCGACCTCGCCAAGCAGTGTCGTGATGCGCGGCTGCCGCCGGAACAATGCGCGCACCGGCGCCGCGATCGACGGCGCCGCGAGCCCGGCCGTGGCCACCTGGTAGAGCAGCGGCTGGAACAGGTGGTGGTTGGTCTTCTCGATCACCGTCACGTCCACGTCGGCCCGTTCGAGCTTGCGGGCGGCTTCGAGGCCGCCGAAACCGCAGCCGACGATGACCACGTGCGCACGGGCGGAGGCGTTGGGGCTTTGCATATCGAACCGATGATACGCAGCCGCCGTGCACGCCGGCGCGTCTTGTGCGAAAGTGGACGTTTGAGCGACCGACCGACGCTCACATTTGTCCCGGCGGGGGAGTGCGCGAACTTGTCCTACGTCCCGCCTTGACGTCGATCGGCTACAACTTCTGGTTGACCCGACTGGAGACACCATGACGCTACCCCGGCCGATCACACCGACGGCGAGCGTGCTGCGCGACAGGTTCCGCGAAGTGCGCAGCGCCACCCTGGCGCTCGCTGCACCGCTCTCGGCCGAAGACCAGTGCATCCAATCGATGCCCGATGCGAGCCCGACCAAGTGGCACCTCGCGCACACCACCTGGTTCTTCGAGACCGTGCTGCTCCAGCCGCATGCCGCAGGCTACAAGCCCTTCGATACGCGCCTGCACTTCCTCTTCAATTCCTACTACGAGGCGCTCGGCCCGCGCCATCCGCGTGCGCAGCGCGGGCTGCTCACGCGGCCTTCGCTCGACGAGGTGCAGGCCTATCGGCGCCATGTCGACGAGGCGGTGCTCGCGTGGCTCGACAGCGGCATCGACGGGCAAGACTGGCCCGCGGTCGAGCCGATCCTCACCCTTGGCCTGCATCATGAACAGCAGCACCAGGAGCTGCTCGTCACCGACATCCTCCATGCGCTGTCGTGCAATCCGCTGCTGCCTGCCTACAAGCCCGCTGCGGGCCCTGCGCTGCGGCTCGCGACCGTGCCTGCGCCGATGCGCTGGCTCTCGCGGCCGGGCGGCGTGGTGCAGGTCGGCCACGAAGGCCCGCAACGCGGTTTTGCCTTCGACAACGAGACACCGCGCCACGCAGCGTTGCTGCAGCCGCATGCGATCGCCGACCGGCTCGTGAATTGCGGCGAGTACGCGCAGTTCATCGCCGATGGCGGCTACCGGCGCCCCGAGCTCTGGCTGTCCGACGGCTGGGCCGCGGTGCAGTCGCAGGGCTGGCGGCATCCGGCCTATTGGCTCGACGCCGATGACCCGCGTCTCGATGCAATGACGCAGCAGCAGGCCGGCTGGCATGTCTTCGGGCTGCACGGCGTGCGGCCGATGGAGCCCGATGCGCCCGTGTCGCAGTTGAGCTTCTATGAAGCCGCTGCCTACGCAGAGTGGGCCGGCGCGCGGCTGCCGACCGAATTCGAGTGGGAGGCCGCCGTCGATGCGCCGGGGATTTCGCAGATGACCGGCCACGTCTGGCAATGGA
>CAMLCW010000267.1 GCA_946478645.1 uncultured Variovorax sp. | reverse complement strand
TGGGACAAGGGCAAGGGCTGCGACACCTTCGGCCCGATCGGCCCCTGGCTGGTCACGCGCGACGAAGTGCCCAACCCGCAGAAGCTGTCGATGTGGCTCGACCTCAATGGCAAGCGCGTGCAGACCGGCAGCACCAAGACCATGATCTTCAGCATCGCCAAGATCGTGAGCTACCTGAGCCAGTTCATGACGCTGATGCCCGGCGACGTCATCACCACCGGCACGCCGCCCGGCGTGGGCCTGGGCATGAAGCCGCCGCTCTACCTGAAGAAGGGCGACGTGATGACGCTGGGCATCGAGGGGCTGGGCGACCAGCGCCAGGAAGTGATTCCGTTCAAGCGCTGAGGCGCAACACGCTGCACGCGCCTCAGCGCAGCGCGCGGACCAGTTCGTCGTACACCAGCCGCACGCGCGCCGGCACCGGCGCGCGCTGCGAACGGTAGACATGGATCGGCCAGGGCTCGGGCGCCTCGGCCTCGAGCACCGACACCAGCGCGCCCGATGCGAGCAGTGGTTCGGCCAACGGGCCGACCAGCTGTCCGAAGCCGAGGCCGGCCAGCACCGCCGTGCATTCGGCATCGACGTCGTCCGTCACGAACGCCGGCGCGGTCAGCGGCATCTGCCGCCCCTTGCTGAAGAACCAGGACCACGGCCGGCCCGCACTGCGGTCGATGAGGCCCGTGAGCGGCAGCCGCGCGAGTTCGTCGAGCGTCTGCGGCTCGCCGGTGCGCGCGATCAGCGCCGGCGCGGCCACCACGTAGAGCGCCATCTTTCCGACCACGCGCGTGACGAAGCGCGCATCGCGCACCGGACCGGCGCGCACGCCGATGTCGATCTGTTCGTCGACCACGTCGGCATGCTGCTCGGACAGCCGCAGGTCGAGCACCAGGCCCGGGTGCGCGGCGAGCGTCGGCGCCAGTGCCTGCGGGATCAGTCGGCGCCCGAAGACGTTCGGCGCCGTCACGCGCACCGTGCCCGCGTGCTGCGAGAGCGCGCGCCGGTCGGTGCGGTGGAAGAGCGCATCGACACCGCCCACCGCCGCGCGCGCACGCTGCGCGAGCTGCCGCCCGAAATCGGTGAGCTGCACGCCGCGCGTGCTGCGGTGGAACAGCGGTTCGCCCAATTCCTCTTCGAGTTCGCGCACCGCGCGCGTGACGACCTGCGGCGAGACCGACAGGCGCACCGCGGCCTCGCGGAAGTTGGCGGCATCGGCGGCGGCGCAGAAGACGCGCAGGGCCTCCAGTCGGTTGCTCATCTGTATTCCTTGTTCTGGAATTCTGAAGTCATGAGAGATTCATTTACGGGAACGCGTGGATTTTCCACACTGCATGCATCCGATCAACTTCCACAGGAGCTTCCCATGACATCCATTCAAGACAACGTCCGCGGCAAGGTCGCCATCGTCACCGGCGCGAGCAGCGGGCTCGGCGAATCGACGGCGCGCCATCTCGCCGCGCGCGGCGCCAGGGTGGTGCTCGCGGCGCGCCGCACCGACCGGCTCGACAAGGTGGTGGCCGAAATCCGCGAGGCCGGCGGCGAAGCGGTCGCGGTGGCCACCGACGTGTCGCGGCGCGCCGACCTCGAGCGGCTGGCCGCGGCCACGGTCGAGGCCTTCGGCCGCATCGACGTGCTGGTCAACAACGCGGGCGTGATGCCGCTGTCGCCGATGGAGAAGCGGAAGGTCGACGAGTGGGACCGCACCATCGACGTCAACATCAAGGGCGTGCTCTATGGCATTGCCGCGGTGCTGCCGCGCATGCAGGCGCAGGGCAGCGGCCATATCGTCAACATCGCGTCGATCGCGGGCCTGAAGGTGTTCACGCCGATCGGCACGGTCTACAGCGCCACCAAGTACGCCGTGCGCGCGATCTCCGAAGGGCTGCGCGTCGAGGTCGGCAACAGCGGCATCCGCGTGACCATCGTCTCGCCGGGCGCGGTCGAATCGGAACTCAAGTTCGGCACCACCGACGCCGAGACGGCCGCCGGTGTACAGGCCTTCTACGAGGCCAGCCAGATCCCCGCCGATTCGGTGGCGCGGGCCGTGGTCTACGCGGTCGAGCAGCCGGCCAGCGTGGACATCAACGAGGTGGTGCTGCGGCCGGTGTCGCAGGATTTCTGACAACGCGACGGGGCCGATGGCGGTCCGCCGTCGCCTCGATTAACCTACGGCGGCCGAAGGTTAATCAACCTCAAAACCGAGAAGCCCCTGCAAAATAGAACGACCGTTCGTTTTATTTGGGGTTCCCCGATGTCTGTTTCCGCAGTCTCCGCCAAGCCGCCGCGCGCCGCCCAGAAGGGCCAGCAGACCAAGGCCGTGATCGTCGATGCCGCGCTCGCGCTGGCGGCGCAGATCGGGCTCGAGGGCCTGTCGATCGGCGCGGTGGCCGAAATCACCAAGATGAGCAAGTCGGGCGTGTTCGCCCACTTCGGCTCGCGCGAGGAACTGCAGATCTCGGTGGTGCGCGAATACCACGCGCGTTTCGAGCAGGAGGTTTTCTATCCCGCGCTCGAGGCGCCGCGCGGCCTGCCGCGGCTGCGCGCGATGTTCGCCAACTGGATGAAGCGCACCTCGGCCGAGATCGACTCCGGCTGCATCTACATCAGCGGCGCCTCCGAATTCGACGATCGTCCCGGCCCCGTGCGCGATGCGCTCGTGGAGTCGGTCAGCATCTGGCAGGCCGCCGTGCTGCGCGCCATCGTGCAGGCCAAGAGCGAAGGCCACCTGCGCGCCGAGGCCGACGAGCGCCAGCTCGCGTTCGAGATCCACGGCCTGATCCTCGCGCTGCACTACGAAGCACGCTTCCTGCAGGTGCCCGGCTCCATCGCGCGCGCCAACGTCGGCTTCGACAACATCCTCGCGCGCGCCGCCACGCCCGATGCGCCGGCCGCGCCCGCCGCCGCCGCCAAGCCGGCCGCGCGCCGGCTCAAGACCGTGCGCTGAGCACCCCTTTTCGTTTTCTTTTTTTTTCTTACCCAGCTTCGACCAGGAGAGTCCCGGATGCCCACCTACAACCCACCCGTGCGCGACATGCAATTCGTGCTGCACGAAGTGCTCAACGTCACCGACGAGCTCAAGGCGCTCCCGTCCCACGCCGAGACCGATGCCGACACCATCAACGCCGTGATCGAGGAGGCCGGCAAGTTCGCGGCCGAGGTGACGTTCCCGCTCAACATCAGCGGCGACGAAGAGGGCTGCACGCTCGACAAGGCCACGCACGAGGTGACGGCGCCCAAGGGTTTCAAGGAGGCCTATGCCAAGTTCGTCGAAGGCGGCTGGCCGGCGCTCTCGTGCGACCCCGAGTACGGCGGCCAGGGCCTGCCCTACGTGGTCAACCAGTGCCTGTACGAAATGCTCAACAGCGCCAACCAGGCCTGGACCATGTACCCGGGCCTGTCGCATGGCGCCTACGAGGCGCTGCATGCCTACGGCACGCCCGAGCAGAAGAAGACCTACCTGGGCAAGCTCACGAGCGGCGAATGGACCGGCACCATGTGCCTGACCGAGCCGCACTGCGGCACCGACCTGGGCCTGCTGCGCACCAAGGCCGAACCGCAACCCGACGGCAGCTACCGCATCACCGGCAACAAGATCTTCATCTCGGCCGGCGAGCACGACCTGGCCGACAACATCATCCACCTGGTGCTGGCCCGCCTGCCCGACGCGCCCAAGGGCAGCAAGGGCATCAGCCTGTTCGTGGTGCCCAAGTACAAGGTCAAGGCCGACGGCGCGCTCGGCGAGCGCAACCCGATCTTCTGCGCCGGCCTCGAGCACAAGATGGGCATCCACGGCAACGCCACCGCGCAGATCGTGATCGAAGGCGCGACCGGCTCGCTCGTGGGCGAACCCAACAAGGGCCTGCAGGCGATGTTCGTGATGATGAACGCCGCGCGCCTCGGCGTGGGCAACCAGTCGCTGGGCCTGACCGAGGTGGCCTACCAGAACGCGCTGGCCTATGCCAAGGACCGGATCCAGATGCGTTCGCTTTCGGGCACCAAGGCCAAGGACAAGGAAGCCGATCCGATCATCGTGCACCCCGACGTGCGCAAGATGCTGCTCACGGCCAAGGCCTATGCCGAGGGCGGCCGCGCGCTGCAGATTTTCTGCACGCTGCTGCTCGACAAGGCGCACCACCACCCGGACGAAAAGGTGCGCAAGGACTCCGACGAACTCGTTGCGCTGCTCACGCCGATCGTCAAGGCCTTCATCACCGACAACGGCCACATCGCGACCAACGCGTGCATGCAGGTGTTCGGCGGCCATGGCTTCATCAAGGAATGGGGCATGGAGCAGTTCGTGCGCGACAACCGCATCAACATGATCTACGAAGGCACCAACACGATCCAGTCGCTGGACCTGCTCGGCCGCAAGATTCTCGGCAACAACGGCGCGTCGCTCAAGAAGTTCGGCAAGCTGGTCGCGAAGCTGGTGGAGGAAGAGGGCGTGAACGAGAAGATGGCCGAGTTCATCAACCCGATCGCGGGCCTTGGCGACCAGCTCACCAAGTTCACGACCGAGATCGGCTTCAAGGGCTTCCAGAACCCCGACGAAGTCGGCGCCGCCGCGGTCGACTACCTGCGCGTGGCAGGCCACTTCGTCTTCGGCTACCTGTTTGCGCGCATGGCGCAGGTCGCGCTGCGCCAGATCGCGGCCGGCAACGACGATCCGTTCTACGTCGCCAAGCTGCAGACCGCGCGCTTCTATTTCGCCAAGCTGTTCCCCGAGACCGCGACGCTGATGCGCACCGCGCGCGCCGGCAGCAAGGTGCTCATGGACACCGACGCGGCACTGGCTTGATCATGACCACCCCCAGGCTCCCCCGCTTCGCTGCGCTTGCCGCGGTGCTCGTGCTGGCGAGTGCAAGTGCTTTCGCGCAGGCAAGCCCGGTGGGCCTGTGGCGCAACGTCGATGACAAGACCGGCGAGGCCAAGGCCGAGATCCGCATCGGCGAGGCCAACGGCGCGCTCGTCGGCCGCATCGAGAAATCGCTGAAGAAGGATACGAAGCCCGACGCGGTCTGCGAGGAATGCAGCGACGACCGCAAGGGCAAGCCGATCGCGGGCCTCGAGATCATCCGCGGCGGCACCAAGGCCGAGGGCAAGGACGTCTGGGAAGGCGGACGAATCCTCGACCCCGAGAACGGCAAGGAATACCGCGCGAGCTTCACGCCGATCGACGGTGGAAAGAAGCTCGAAGTGCGCGGCTACCTGGGCCCGTTCTGGCGCACCCAAACCTGGCTGCGCATCCAGTGAGTCCGGCGATCACCATTCAACCCACACCAATCAACATGTCCCGATTTCAAGTGAAGAAGGTCGCCGTGCTCGGCGCCGGCGTGATGGGCGCGCAGATCGCGGCCCACCTCGTCAACGTACGCGTGCCGGTCGTGCTGTTCGACCTGGCCGCGAAGGAAGGTCCGAAGAACGGCATCGTCAGCCGCGCCATCGACAACCTCAAGAAGCTCAAGCCCGCGCCGCTCGGCGACGTGGCCGACGCGGTGCTGATCGAGCAGGCCAACTACGACGACGACCTCGACCAGCTCGCCGAATGCGATCTCGTGATCGAGGCCATTGCCGAGCGCATGGACTGGAAGCTCGATCTCTACAAAAAGATCGCGCCGCACGTCGCGAAGCAAGCGATCCTGGCCTCGAACACCTCGGGGCTTTCGATCACCAAGCTCAGCGAGGCGCTGCCCGAAGCGCTCAAGCCGCGCTTCTGCGGCATCCATTTCTTCAACCCGCCGCGCTACATGTTCCTGGTGGAGCTGATCAACACGCCCACCACCGAGCCGCAGGTGCTCGACGACCTCGAGGCTTTCGTCACCAGCACGCTCGGAAAGGGCGTGGTGCGCGCGCACGACACGCCCAACTTCATCGCCAACCGCGTCGGCATCGCCGGCATGCTCGCGACCCTGAAGGAAGTCGAGAAGTTCGGCCTCACGCCCGACGTGGTGGACGACCTCACGGGCAAGAAGCTCGGCCGCGCGAGTTCGGGCACCTTCCGCACCGCCGACGTGGTGGGGCTCGACACCATGGCCCATGTCGTGAAGACGCTGCAGGACACCCTGAGCGCGGAGACCGACCCGTTCTATGCCAACTTTGCGACGCCGCCCGTGCTCGCCAAGCTGCTCGAACTCGGCCACCTGGGCCAGAAGACCAAGGGGGGTTTCTACAAGAAGGCCGGCCGCGACATCCTGCGCTTCGACCTGCAGCGCGGCGAGTACGTCCCCGCGGGCGCGAAGGCCGACGAGGTGTACGGCCGCATGCTCAAGAAGCCCGCGGGCCAACGCTTGAAGCTGCTGCGCGAGAGCGAAGGGCCGCAGGGCCAGTTCCTCTGGGCGATCCTGCGCGACGGCTTCCACTATGCCGCCGTGCACCTGGCCGACATCGCCGAGAGCGCGCGCGACATCGACTTTGCGATGCGCTGGGGCTTCGGCATGAAGCAGGGCCCGTTCGAGCTCTGGCAGGAGGCCGGCTGGAACCAGGTTGCGAAGTGGGTGCAGGAAGACATCGACGCCGGCAAGGCGCTGAGCAGCGCGCCGCTGCCGAAGTGGGTGTTCGAGGGCCCCGTGGCCGAAGCCGGTGGCGTGCACACGCCCGAAGGCTCGTGGAGCGCGTCGCAGAACAAGTTTGTGCCGCAGCGCAAACTGCCGGTGCATGACCGCCAGCTGTTCCCCGAAAGCGTGCTTGGCGCGAATGCGGCCGATGCCAACACCGCCGGTACGACGATCAGCGACGAAGGCGACGTGCGCGTGTGGACGCTCGACGGCGAAGTGCTGATCGCGAGCATCCATTCGAAGATGCACGCCATCAGCCCCGACGTGGCCGAAGCGCTCGGTGCCGCCGTCGAACTGGCGGAGGCCGAATACAAGGGCCTGGTGATCTGGTCGCCCGACGAGATGTTCTCGGTCGGCGCCGACCTGCAGGCGATGCTGCCGGCCTTCGTGGTCGCGGGCATCGGGGCCGTCGAAGGCGCGGAAGAAGAGCTGCAGAACGTGATGCTCAAGATCCGCTATGCGGGCGTGCCGGTGGTGTCCGCCGTGCGCGGCATGGCGCTCGGCGGCGGCTGCGAACTCGCGGTGTATTCGGCCCGGCGCGTGGCCGCGATGGAAAGCTACATCGGCCTGGTCGAAGTGGGCGTGGGCCTGATCCCCGGCGCGGGCGGGCTGACCTACATCGCGCGCCGCGCG
>CAMLCW010000266.1 GCA_946478645.1 uncultured Variovorax sp. | reverse complement strand
GGTTGCGGGCTGCGACGGACTGAGGCCGTCGTCTCTGAGCAAGTCGAAGCACTTGCCGGGCAGGCGCGGTGCATCGGCTGGCCCACTGTGTTTCTTGCGCGCGGAAACACGCCAACCCCGCACGCGCCGGGGCACAATGACCGCGCCATGAGCACCACCGCCGAACTCTCGCCTCCCGCCCCGCGCGCTGCGCCGCGCATCCGCGTGCTGATCGCCGATGACCAGGCGCTGATACGCCGCGGCATGGCGATGCTGCTCGACGCCGACCCCGACATCGAGGTCGTCGGCCAGGCGGCCGATGGCATCGAGGCCGTGGAGCAGGCGCGCCGCCTGCTGCCCGACGTGGTGCTGATGGACCTGCACATGCCGCGCAAGGGCGGCGTGCTCGCCACGCGCGAGATCTCGGCCGCGCTGCCGCACACGCGCGTGATGGTGCTGACCACCTTCGATCGCGACGACCTGGTCTTCGACGCGGTGCGCGCCGGCGCGCAGGCCTACCTGCTCAAGGACGCGTCGGAGGAAGAGGTGCTGGACACGGTGCGGGCCGTGCACCGCGGCGAGTCGCGGCTCACGCCGCAGATCGCGCGCAAGGTGATGGACCAGTTCCGGCTGCTGGCCGACCGCGTGGCCCAGGAGCCGGCGCCGGCCCCTGCGCCCGAACTGCCGGCGGCGGGCCAGCCGCTGTCGCCGGCCGATGCGACCAAGCCGCTGACCGAGCGTGAAGCGGCGGTGCTCGAACTGATCGCCAAGGGCTACGGCAACCGCCAGATCGCCACCGCGCTGAACCTGGCCGAGGGCACGGCCAAGAACCACGTCAGCCGGATCATGCAGAAGCTGCACGCGAACACCCGCACCGAACTCGCGGTGCTGGTCTTGAAAAAGTAATCCTCCCGAAGCGCATTCCCCAAAGGGAACGCACCCGCAGATCCGGCATGCCGGTTCCACGGGTGCGCTGGCCCGCCCGATCAGCCGGGCGGGGGTGCGTCCGTCAGGCTGCGCGGCCGGCGGGCGCGAGCCCCGGCATCGCCAGGTCGGGCGCATGCGGTGGTGGCGAAGCGGCTGCCACATTGCTTGCCGTGTGTTTCGCAAGCATCGGCCGCAACGCGACGATCGCGAGGAAGGCGGCGAACAGGTCGAGCGCGGCCACCGTGTAGAGCACCGACGACCAGGTGCCGGTGGCTTCCATCATGAGATTGCCGAGCGGCACGAACAGCGCGCCGATGCCCTTGGCGCAGTACAGCACGCCGTAGATCTTGCCGATGTGCTTGGTGCCGAAGGCGTCGCCGGCGAGCGCCGAGAACAGCGAATACACCTCGCCCCAGGCCAGGAACACCACGCCCGACAGGATCAGGAAGGCCCACGGGTTGTGGCCGAAGTAGCCGAGCGCGATGATGCCGATGCCTTCGAGCGTGAACGCGATCACCATCGTCTTCTCGCGGCCGATGTGGTCGGAGATCCAGCCGAACAGCGGGCGCGAGATGCCGTTCATGATGCGGTCGAGCATCAGCGCGAGCGGCAGCGCGGCCATGGTGACGAAGTACAGGTCGACCTTGAACTCCTTCACGCCCAGGTCCTGCGCGATCACGCCGAGCTGTGCCACGGCCATCATGCCGCCCGTGACCACGCACGAGAACATCAGGATCATCAGCCAGAACAGCGGCGTGCGAAGCGCCTCGCCGAGCGTGTAGTCGCGCCGGCTCTGCGCGAGCTTGGACGAAGCGCGCACCTCGTTGCCCTTGGGCGCACGCAGGAACCACGCCGCGAGGAATGCGAGCGTGCCCTGCAGCACACCAAAGAACAGGAACGCTTCCTGGAAGCCCGACGATTCGATCATCGCTGCGATCGGCAGGATGGTGGCGGCCGAGCCGGCGCCGTAGCCGCCCGCGGTGAGGCCCACCGCGAGGCCGCGGCGGTCGGGGAACCACTTGAGCGCGTTGTTGATGCAGGTCGCGTAGATCGAACCCACGCCGATGCCGCCGATGGCCGCCCCGATGTAGAAGCCCAGCAGCGTCGTCGCCTGCGAGTTGATGACCCAGGCCGCGCCGATGAACAGCGCGCCGAAGGCCACGATCAGCCGGGGCCCGAACTTGTCGATGAAATACCCTTCGATCGGCGCGAGCCAGGTCTGCACCAGCACGAAGATGGTGAACGCCACCTGGATCGACGCGCGCTCCCAGCCGAACTTGCCCTGGATCTCGGGCACGAACAGGGTCCAGGCGTACTGGATGTTGGCGGTGGCGATCATGCAGACGATGCCGACCACCAGCTGGAACCAGCGGTTGTCGAACAGCCGCGGCGGTGCGCCGGACACGGTCTGGGTCGGGGAAGAAGGGTTCATTCGCTTTGTCTCCATTCGATGTCGTGCCGATCGCGTGGCGGCACGTTTCCGGGGGTTGTTTTCATCGCGCGGGGGCACGGATCGCGATGGGTTGCAACTGTTGCCGCAATCGGCCGCCGCCGCGCCTGCCGGAAGTCACGCGGGGAATCGAGACAAACCCCGAGGGCTTGGGGGAACTACCCATGCCGAAAGTCATGGCCGCCGTTTGCGAGAATGCGCGGGCCCCATGAACCTCGCGCGCCGCATCGACCCCCGGCGATCCATGGCCGCCGCGATCGGCTGGCTGCTGATCGCGCTCACCCTGTGCCTGGCACTGGCGGCGAACCTGTGGCTGCGCAGCTTCGTGCGCGCGACGCTGCTCGAGCAGCACAGCCAGCGCCTCGAGGCCGCGGCCGAGCACGTCAATTCCGAGCTCGACACCGCGCTGCTGCTGCGGCTGCAGGCGGTGAGCGTGGTGGCGGCGATGCTGTCCGAAGACGTGCAGCAGCGCGAGGGCGAGCGCCTGAAGCGGTCGCTCGCGGCGGTGCGCCAGGGCGTGCCCGACCTGATCTGGCTCGCGGTGACCGATGCCGACGGCTTCATCGTGGCCGCGACCGACGCGCAGGTGGTCGGCCAGAACGTCAACCAGCATGCGTGGCTCTCGCAGGGCCTCGACGCGGCCTGGATCGAGGAAGGCCGCTCGCCGGACGAGCGCTTCCTGAAGCTCACCGCGCCGATCAGCAATGCCGACGGCGCGATCATCGGCGTGGTGGCCGCGAACCTCAGCTGGCGCTGGGTGCAGGACATGGTGTCCGAGATCCGCGCCTCACCGGGCGAATGGCTGCTGGTCGACCGCGACGGCATCGTGCGCCACGGACCGGCCGCGCTGCTCGGGCAACGTTGGGCCGACGTCGGCGATCCGGTGACGCCCTTCGACCCCGCCGTCGCCGGGCTCGGCAACGACGGCGCCGACCTGCCCACGCGCATCCGCACGCGGCGGCTGCTCGACAACCGCCCGTACCTCATCGCCAGCCCGCCGAGCGCGCGCGACGGCACCCTGCGCCGGCTCGGCTGGCAGGGCGTGGTGATCCAGCCGGTGGAATCGGTCGCGGCCTTCGCGACGGCCATCGAATGGCGCATCTCGATCGTGCTGAGCCTGCTCGGTCTCGGTGCCGCGGTCACCGGCATCATCGTGGCGCGCCGGCTCACGCGCCGCGTGAGCCTGATCGCGCATTCGGCCGACGCGGTGCTGGCCGGCAGCGCGACGCGCATCGAGGTGCCGCAGGGCGTGGACGAGGCCGCGCGGCTGGGCAGCGCGCTCGACCGGCTGCTCGACACGCTGCAGCGCGAGCGCGACGAGCTGCGCCGCCTCAACGCCGAGCTCGACGAGCGCGTGCAGCAGCGCACCGGGCAGATCAACCGGCTCGCGCAGGAGTCGCGCGACGCCGCGGTGGTGCGCGAGCGGCTGCGCCTCGCGCGCGGGCTGCACGACACGCTGGCGCATTCGATGATGGCCATGCTGACCGAAATCCGCGTGCTCAAGCGGCTGGCATCGAGCCGGCCCGATGCGCTGCCCGACGAGCTGGTGCGCGCCGAGCGCGCCGCGCGCGACGGGCTCGACGAGGCACGCCGCGCGATCGAGCAGCTGCGCAGCAACCCGGTGCGCGACATCGGCCTGGGCGCGGCGTTGGCCGAGCTGGCCAAGAGCCTCGGCGAGCGCTCGGGCCTCGAACTCGACTGCCAGATCGAGCCGGCCCTGGCCGCGCTCGCCGCCGAGCCCGCCGAGACCGTGTTCCACATGTGCGAGGAAGTGCTGCGCAATGTCGAGCGCCACGCCGGCGCGCGGCGCCTGCTGATCCGGCTGCGGCGCGCCAACGACGATGAAGTCGAGCTGGAGATCGGCGACGACGGCGTCGGCTTCGAGCCGAGCGCCGGCGCGCCGGGGCACTACGGCCTGGTCGGGCTGCGCGAGCAGGCCGATGCGATCGATGCGAGCCTGCGCATCGAGAGCCGCCGCGGCGAAGGCACCTGGGTTTCGCTGCGCTGGGTGCAGCAGCGGACCGCTGGCGCGGTCAGTGCAGCGTGACGACGATCGGCGCGGCCTGCGTGATGATCATCGTGTGCTCGTACTGTGCCGAGAGGTTGCCGCGCACGCCCGCGAGCGTCCAGCCGTCGCCGGTCTCCGAGACGATGCGGCTCTTGGTCGAGAGAAAAGGCTCGATGGTGATGACCATGCCTTCCTCGAGCAGCCGCCGGTCGGCCGGATCGTAGTAGCCGGCGATGTGTTCGGGCTCCTCGTGCAGTGCGCGGCCGACGCCGTGGCTGCCGAGGTTTTCGATGACCTTGAAGCCGTAGGCCTTGGCCGTGCGCTCGATCGCGGCGCCGATGCCGTTGATCGGCATCCCGGCCCTGGCGCTCTTCATGGCCTCGTCCAGCGCGGTGCGCGTGGCATGGCACAGGCGCGTCTTCTGCGGCGTGGTCGGCGGCACCACGCGCGTGCCGCCGGTGTCGGCGAAGTAGCCGCCGAGCTCGGCCGACACGTCGATGTTCAGCACGTCGCCGGCGCGGATCACGCGGTCGCCCGGAATGCCGTGCGCGGCTTCCTCGTTGATGCTGATGCAGGTCGCGCCAGGAAAGTCGTAGGTCAGCCGCGGCGCGGAGCGCGCGCCGTGCTCGTCGAGCAGGCGCTCGCCGAGCAGGTCGAGCTCGCGCGTGGTCATGCCGGGTTCCGCGGCGTCGAGCATCTGCCGGAGCACCAGCGAGACGATCCTGCCGATGCGCTTGAGGGCGATGACGTCGTCCTGCGTTTCGATGGTCATGGGGAAGAAATCCTTGTGAAAGACGCCGCCATGGTAGACCGCGGCGCCAGTCCCTCAGCCGCGCCCGGCTTTCTTCAACGCCGCCGCCGCAAGTTCGACCATCCGGTCGCCGAGCGCGGAGCGCGCGAAACCCGCGTGCGTGAGCGCGAAGATGCCGAGGCTCGGGCTGCCCACGATCGGGCGAAAGTCCAGTTCCTGGCTGCGGAAGGCGTGCGCCGTCAGGTCGTCCACGATCGCGACGCCTGCGCCGCTCGCGGCCAGCGCGCAGGCGATCTGGCCCGAGCGCACCTCCACCGACGACGCCGGCTTCACCTTCCGGCTGCTGCACCAGTCGTCGATGATGCGGCCCTGCGGCGTGTCGCGGCTGAATGCGATCAGGCGCTCGGCGAGCACGTCGCGCGGATGCAGCACGCGCTTGGCCGCCAGCGCGTGGCCCTTGGGGAACACGCACACCAGGCGCCACTTGCCGATGGCCCTGGATGCGATCAGTGCGTTGTCGGTCGGGATGGTCGAGATCGCGAGATCGGCTTCGCGGTGGGTCAGCCGCGCCAGCATCTCGCGCGTGGGCAGCGTCTCGATGCAGATCCGGGCGGCGGGGTATTCGCCCGCCAGTATCGCCACGGCGCGCGGCATTGCGACCAGCGCCGTGCTGGGGCTGCAGAGCACGCGCAGCGAAAGCCGCGTGCCGGCCTTGAGTTCCTCGGCGAGCTCGCTCACGCGGCGCACGCCGCCATACACCTCGGCCACCTCGGCATGCAGCACCTGCGCCTCGGGCGTGGGCAACAGCCTCCCCTTCTTGCGCTCGAACAGCCGCAGGCCCGACTGCAGCTCGATGTGCGCAAGCATGCGGCTGATGCCCGGCTGCGACACATGCAGCAGCCGCGCCGCATCGGTGACCGATCCCGCCAGCATCACTGCGCGGAACACCTCGATTTGCCTCAGGTTCATGGGAGCCTCCACATACCATGATGTTATGGGAGGGGCCGATCTTGGTATTGGCTGGCGCTGGCGGCGGTTCCTAAGATCGCCGGATCAGACCGACATAGGAGACACGACAAATGAGCCCATCGCTTTCCCGCCCTCGTCGGCGCACCGTGTTGTCAGGCATCGTGCTCGTCGCAGCCATGGCACAGGCCGGTTCCGGCTGGGCCGCGGAAGCCTGGCCCAGCAAGACGGTGCGGATCATCGTGCCGTTCGCGCCGGGCGGCGGCGCCGACAGTTCGGCGCGCATCCTGGCCGAACTGCTCGCGCCCCAGCTGGGCCAGAGCGTGATCGTCGAGAACAAGCCGGGCGCCGGCAGCGCGATCGGCGTCACGGCCGCCGCGCAGAGCAAGGACGGCCACACCTTGCTGATGGGCAGCAACAGCATGGTGATCAACCCGGTGCTCAACCCGGCGATCACCTACGACGTGGCGCGCGACTTCGATGCGGTGGGCATGGTGTCGGCGCAGCCGCTGGTGCTGGTGGTGCCGGCCTCGTCGTCGGTCACCAGCTACGCCGAGCTCGTCGCCCAGGCCAAGGCCAGCCCCGGTGCGCTCACCGCGGGCAACAGCGGCAACGGCACCTTGGCCCATCTCACGGCGGAACTGTTCGGGCTGGAGACGAACACCTCGCTCACCAGCGTGCCCTACAAGGGCGAGAGCGCGCTGCTGCCCGACCTGATCGGCGGGCTGGTGTCGTGCGGCTTCCTGAACCTGCCGAGCGTCATGGCGCACATCAAGTCGGGACGGCTGCGCGCGCTGGCCGTCTCCGCGCCGGCGCCGGTGGCCGAGCTGCCCGGCGTGCCGACCTTGCGCTCGCTCGGCCGGCCCAGCCTCGAGGTGCAGGGCTGGGCGGCGATCGTGGCGCCGAAGGGCAGCATTCCGAAGGAAGGCCTCGCGCGGCTCGAAGCCGTGCTCGCGCAGGCGCTCGCCAGCGACACGGTCAAGACGCGCTTTGCCGCCAGCGGCCTCGAGCCCGTGGTGCGCACACGCGAGGCCACGGCGCAGCTGCTGAAGGACGAGGCGGCGCGCTGGCAGAAGGTGATCCAGGCACGCGGCATCAAGGTGGCGCCGTGATGATGGACGCCGCGCCCATCGGCTACCGCA
>CAMLCW010000265.1 GCA_946478645.1 uncultured Variovorax sp. | reverse complement strand
CGCCGCAAGCCCCCATCCCAACCTTCCCCCAAAGGGGGAAGGAGCCATGCAATGAACACCACCGACTTCGCGACGATCGACTGGCGCGGCCGCACCGTGCAGATCGAGTGCCAGTGGATCGCCTCCGAACGCAGCGATGCGCCGCTCGTCGTCTTCCTCCATGAAGGCCTCGGCTCGGTCGCGATGTGGAAGGACTTTCCCGCGCAGTTGTGCGACGCCGCCCAGGTGCGCGGCCTGGTGTTCTCGCGACCCGGCTACGGCCGCTCGACGCCGCGCGGCGACGACGAAATCTGGGACGTCGATTTCATGCACCGCCAGGCGCACGAGGTGCTGCCCGCGCTGTTCACCGCGCTGCGGCTCGACGGCGAGACGCCATGGCTCTTCGGCCACAGCGACGGCGGCTCGATCAGCCTGCTGTACGCGGCGCGCTTTCCCGAGCGCGTGGCGGGGCTCGTGGTGCTCGCGCCGCACATCTTCGTCGAGGACCTGACCGTCGCGAACATCGAGAAGGCCCGCAGCGCGTACCTCTCGACCGACCTGCCGCAGAAGCTCGGCCGCTACCACGACAGCGCCGATTCGGCCTTCTGGGGCTGGAACCGCATCTGGCTGCATCCGCCCTTTCGCCAATGGAACATCGAGGCCGAACTCGAGGCGATCCGCTGCCCCGTGCTCGCGATGCAGGGCATCGACGACGAATATGGCACGCTCGCGCAGATCCGCGGCATCGCGGCGCGCGTCGGCGGGGCATGCGAATTGCTTGAAATCCCGGAATGCGGGCATTCCCCGCATCGCGATCAGCCGGATCGTGTCATCGTCGCGGCCACCCATTTCATTACCACCCACCATCGGAGACAGAACCCATGACCATTCGCACCGCCCGCCTCGCGCTCACCGCGATCGCCTTCGCCGCGCTCGCATCGGCCGCCGCCGCGCAAGGCTCGGCCAAGCTCAAGGTCGGCCTGATGCTGCCCTACAGCGGCACCTACACCGCGCTGGGCGTGGCCATAGAGAACGGCTTCAAGCTCTACGTCGACGAACAGGGCGGCAAGCTCGCCGGCCGCGAGATCGAGTACTTCAAGGTCGACGATGAATCGGACCCCGCCAAGGCCACCGACAACGTCAACAAGCTGATCAAGCGCGACAACGTCGACGTGATCGTCGGCACCGTGCATTCGGGCGTCGCGATGGCCATGGCCAAGGCCGCGAAGGAAAGCGGCACGGTGCTGATCGTGCCGAATGCCGGCGCCGACGCCGTGACCGGCCCGATGTGCGCGCCCAACATCTTCCGCAGCTCGTTCAGCAACTGGCAGCCGGCCTACGCCATGGGCGTGGTGGCCGCCAAGCAGCAGGGCAAGAAGAAGGCCATCACCATCACCTGGAAGTACGCGGCCGGCGACGAGTCCGTCGCGGGCTTCAAGGAAGGCTTCGAGAAGAACGGCGGCAAGGTCGACAAGCAGCTCACGCTGGCCTTCCCCAACGTGGAGTTCCAGGCGCTGCTGACCGAGATCGCGGCGGCCAAGCCCGATGCGGTGTACGCCTTCTTCGCGGGCGGCGGCGCGGTCAAGTTCGTCAAGGACTACCAGGCCGCAGGCCTCAACAAGACCATTCCGCTCTACGGCCCGGGCTTTTTGACCGACGGCACGCTCGATGCGCAGGGCGAAGCCGCGCAGGGCATGCTCACGACGCTGCACTACGCCGACGGCCTGAACACGCCGCGCGACAACGGCTTCCGCACCGGCTACGCCAAGGCGTTCAAGATGCAGCCCGACGTGTACGCGGTGCAGGGCTACGACGCGGCGCAGATGCTCGGCGTGGGCCTGGCCGCCACCAAGGGCGACATCTCGAAGAAGGGCGAGTTCACCGCCGCCATCGAGAAGGCGAAGATCGACAGCCCGCGCGGCACGTTCACGATGAGCAAGGCGCACAACCCGGTGCAGGACATCTACCTGCGCAAGGTCGAAGGCAAGGAGAACAAGATGGTGAGCACCGCGATCAAGGGCCTGGCCGATCCCGCGCGCGGCTGCAGGATGTAAAGACCCACCCCCGAAGCGGCTCACTTCGTGTAGCCGCCTCCCCCTCAAGGGGGCGACACCTGCGGCCCGGCAAAGCCGGTTCCGCGGTGTCTCGCGAACATCGTGGGCGCTTCGCGCCACACTCCTCTTTCTTGCGCTCTCGGGATCATTCAACGTGGATTTCGGCACCTTTCTTGTCCAGTGCCTGAACTCGGTTCAGTACGGACTCCTGCTCTTCCTCGTGGCCTCGGGGCTGACGCTGATCTTCGGGATCATGGGCGTCATCAACCTGGCGCACGGAAGCTTCTACATGATCGGCGCCTACATGGCGTTCACGCTGTCGCCGCTGTTCGGGGACCAGTTCCTCCTGATGCTCGTGGCCGGCGTGGTGCTGGCGGCGATCTTCGGCTACCTGCTCGAGTGGGCCTTCTTCAGTTACCTCTACCAGCGCGACCACTTGCAGCAGGTGCTGATGACCTACGGGCTCATCCTGGTGTTCGAGGAACTGCGCTCGATCCTGGTGGGCAACGACGTGCACGGCGTGGGCGTACCGCCGTGGCTGGAGGGCAGCTTCGCGCTCGGCAACATCATGAGCTATCCGTGGTATCGGCTCTTCGCATCGGCCGCATGCATCGTGCTGGCAGTGGGCCTCTACTGGGTGGTCAACCGCACGCGGCTCGGCATGATGATCCGCGCCGGCGCGAGCAACCGCGACATGGTGCGCGGCCTGGGCATCGACGTGAAGCGGCTCTACCGCATCGTGTTCGCCGCGGGCGTGGCGCTCGCGGCACTGGCCGGCATGATCGCCGCACCGATGTCGTCGGTGTATCCCAACATGGGAGCGAGCGTGCTGATCATCTGCTTCGTGCTGGTGGTGATCGGCGGCATCGGCTCGATCACCGGCGCGCTCGTCGCGTCGCTGCTGGTGGGCTTCGTCGACACCTTCGGCAAGGTGTTCTTCGCGGACCTGAGCGGCATCGGCATCTACCTGCTGATGGCGATCGTGCTGATCTGGAAGCCTGAAGGGCTGATGGGGAAGCGGCCATGACGAGCAACACGAATTTGAACGCCAGCAAGCGCTCCTCGCTTTCTTTCCTGCTGCCGGTGGCGGTGGCCGTGGCGGTCGGCATCGCGGGCCCGATGCTGGGCAACTACGCCTCCGACTTCGTCGTCAAGGTGATGATTCTCTCGATCTTCGCGCTGAGCCTGGAACTCCTCGTGGGCACGACCGGCCTCGTGAGCCTCGGCCATGCGGCGTTCTACGGCCTCGGCGCCTACGTGACGGTGCTGGCCTCGGGCAACGAAGGCGGCAACCTCGTGCTGCTGATGCTGGCTTCGATGGGCGTGGCGGCGCTGTATGCGCTGTTCGTGGGTGCCTTGAGCCTGCGCACGCGCGGCGTGTACTTCATCATGGTGACGCTCGCCTTCGCGCAGATGGCCTTCTTCGTGTTCCACGACACCGCCGTCGGCGGCGGCAGCGACGGCATCTACCTCTACGTGCGGCCTGCCATCGGCGCGCTCGACATGGAGAACCGCACGGTGCTGTTCTACGTGGTGCTCGGCGCGCTGGTGTTCACCTACGGGCTGCTGGCGCTCGTGAAGCGCTCGCGCTTCGGCGCGGCGCTCGCGGGCATCCGCGTGAACGAGCAGCGCATGCGCGCGGCGGGCTTCCCGGTGTACGGCTACAAGCTCGCGGCCTTCGTGCTCGCGGGGGCGCTGGCCGGGCTCGCGGGCTTTCTGCTCGCGTCGCGCGACGGCGTGGTCAATCCCGAGCTCATGGCGTGGCACAACTCGGGCGAGGTGTTGCTGATGGTGATCCTCGGCGGCCTGGGCCACCTGCGCGGCGCGGTCATCGGTGCGGTGGCCTTCACGCTGCTCAAGGAGATCTTCTCGACCCATGCGGTGATGGGGCCGCTGGCCGACCACTGGCAGCTGACGCTGGGCATCGCGATCATTGCGTTCGTTGCGCTGCTGCCCAAGGGGCTGATCGGACTGGCGAAACGGCTGTCGGCGAAGGGGCACGCATGACACACGTCCTGACTTTGACTTTCTCCCTCCCCTCCCGGGGGAGGGCCGGGGTGGGGGCCAGCGGCGTGCCCGTCGAGCGCCCTGCCCGCCCCCATCCCAGCCTTCCCCCAAAAGGGGAAGGAGCAAGACCATGAGCAACACCCACACACTGCTTTCGGTCGAAGGACTGACGCGGCGCTTCGGCGGCCTCACCGCGGTGAACGCCGTCACGCTCGACCTGCACGTCGGCGAGGTGCATGCCGTGATCGGCACCAACGGCGCCGGCAAGTCGACGCTGATCAACATGCTGTCGGGCGAGATCGAGGCCTCCGAAGGCCGCATCGCGCTCGACGGTCACGACATCACGCGGCGCGCCCAGTGGCGCCGCGCGCGCGCCGGCGTGGGCCGCAGCTATCAGCGCACGACCATCTTCCCGGAGTTCAGCGTGCACGAGAACTGCCGCCTCGCGGCGCAGGCCGCCAGCGCGCGGCCGTGGATGCTGTGGGAATCGTCCGCGCGCTGCGCGGCCAGCAACGCCGCCGCCGACGCGGCGCTCGATGCGGCCGGCCTCGCCGACATGGCATCGCGCACCGCAGGCACGCTGAGCCACGGCGCGCAGCGCCAGCTCGAAGTGGCGATGTGCCTGGCCACCCGGCCGCGCGTGCTGCTGCTCGACGAACCACTTGCGGGCATGGGCGCCGAGGAAACCGACCGCATGCTCACGCTGCTGGCGCGGCTCAAGGCCACGCATGCGATCCTGCTCGTAGAGCACGACATGGATGCGGTGTTCCGCATTGCCGACCGCATCACGGTGATGGTGAACGGCACCGTCATCGCCACGGGCGATCCCGCGTCGATCCGCGAGAACCCCGAAGTGCGCACCGCGTACCTCGGCGAGGAACACTGATGCCCCCACGCTCATCACTTCGTGTATTCGCTGCCCCCCGAGGGGGCGCTGGCCTCCCTTGGGGCGGCCCGGCGGAAGGCCACTGACATGCTCACCGTCCGCGACATCAACACCTACTACGGCAACAGCCACATCCTGCACGGCGTGCATGCGGCCATTCCCAAGGCGGCCTCGGTCGGCCTGCTCGGGCGCAACGGCATGGGCAAGACCACGCTGATCCGCACCATCATGGGCTACGTGCGCCCCGCCTCGGGCGAGGTGCAGATCGACGGCCGCACCGTCACCGGCCTGCCGCCCGAGAAGATCGCACGCCTCGGCATCGGCTACGTGCCCGAGGGCCGCGGCATCTTCCCGAACCTCTCGGTGCGCGAGAACCTCGTGATGAGCGAACGCGCCGGCATCGACGGCAGCCGCGCCTGGACCTTCGAGCGCGTGATGGCGACTTTCCCCCGGCTCGCCGAGCGGCTTTCGCACGGCGGCCAGCAGCTCTCGGGCGGCGAGCAGCAGATGCTGTCGATCGGCCGCGCGCTCATGACCAACCCGCGCCTCTTGATCCTCGACGAAGCCACCGAAGGGCTTGCTCCGCTGATCGTCGCCGAGATCTGGCGCGTGATCGCCGAGATCCGCACCACCGGCATCGCCACGCTGATCGTCGACCGCGACTACCGCAAGGTGCTCGCGCACACCGACCTCGCGGTGGTGATGGAGAAGGGGCAGATCGTGCGGCACGGCGCCTCGTCCGATCTGCTGGCCGAGCCGGGGGTGCTGGAAGAGTTGCTGGGGGTGTGAGCGCCGGTTTCAGCGCTGCGCCCTGACACGCTCGAGCTCCGCCCGCGCCTCGCGCAGCTTGTCTTCGCGGCGCGCGATCTTGTCGGCATCGCCCTTACGCCGAGCCTCGCGCAGGTCGCGCTCGCGCTGCATCACTTTCTGCTCATGGCTGCGCACGCGCTGCCGGTGCTCGGCGGCCAGCTTTTCGTCGGTGCAGTTGCGGCGCACTTCGGCGAGCGCACGTTCCAGCCCGCGCACGCGCCGGGGCTGGCCTTCGGCCTTCGCTGCTTCGATCTCGGCTGCAATGGCCTCGCGCTTGTCCGCGCAGGTCGCGCCGGCGCCCGGTTGTGCGACGGCCGCGCTCGATGCCAGGGCGGCGATGACGGTGGCCAGGGCCAGTGGTGACGGCTTCATGGGAGCTCCTCCGTGAGTGCTGATTCTGGAATGCCGGGACGCGACGCCTAACGCCGCGGGGCGGGCGGCGCGTTCTTATTCTTATTCTCTGCCTTGGGCGCCTCGGTGCCGAACAGCTTTTCGACCTCCTGCCCCAGGCGCGCGCCGATCGCCGTGCCCACACCGGGCAGCACCGCGGAGCCGACCGCCGCACCGGCCAGCGCACCGCCGGTCAGCGAGACCTCGGGATCGCTCGCGGTGCCGCCGATCTTGAGCGGCACGCCGACCACGCCATCGACGATGTCGACCGCGATCGCGCCGTCGAGCTTGCGGTTGAAGAAGCGCAACTGGCCGCTCGCGGTGAGCACGCCGGAACGCGCCTTCAGGTTGGTGTAGCGCATCACGGTGCCATCCTCGCCGCCCTGGGTGTCGAGCGTGCCGGTCAGCTCGTCGAGCGGCGTGGTGCCGCCGCGGCTGACGCCGGCGGTGCTCACCGCCTTGGCGAGGTCGAGGCCGACGAGCGTCGCGGGCCGCAGCGCGAAGGTGGTGCGCGTGTGCAGGCTGCGCAGCAGCGCGCCGAGCTCGCCCGCCTCGGCCTCGAGCGTGGAGCGGCCCGAGACCTTGCCGGCCACGGCCGCGCGCCGCTCGAAGGCCTTCAGCAGCCCCGCGAGGTCGATGTCGCGCGCCTCGAGTTCGGCGGACACGCGCAGCGCATCGTTCGGGCGCAGCTCGAACACCGACACGCCGTTCCAGCTTCCGCCGCCCACGTCGATGCGGGTGCGCCAGCGGTCCTGCCCGGGCTCGCGCTCGAGCCGCAGCCGCGCGGGCGGCGAGGCGCCGGCGCGCTCCACGCGCGCCTCGCGCGGGCGCCACAGGGTGTCGAAGGCGATCTCGCCGTCGTAGGCGAGCGCAATGCCGCGCCGGTCGATCCAGACCACGTCGCGCCAGCGGACCTTCTCGACCGGCACGGGCGCCAGCGTCCAGGGCGCGGGCAGCGCGAACGCACCGCGGCCCTCGCCCGGGCGCGGCCCCTTGCCGCGGAATGCCTGGAGCGACTCGCGCGGCAGCACCAGGCTCTCGACCTCGAGTTCATCGACGGCGACCACCCGCTGCGGGCCGACGTCCTGCGCCACGAC
>CAMLCW010000264.1 GCA_946478645.1 uncultured Variovorax sp. | reverse complement strand
GCGATCTCGCGGTACATCTGGTCGCGCCCGCTCAGGTACTGCTTCGGCCAGTCGACGTCGCGGCTCTGCAGCTTGGCGGCCTCGTGCAGCGTCCAGGCCGGGTCGGCCAGGTGCGGCCGCGCGATCGCGCAGAGGTCGGCGCGGCCGGCCGCGATGATGCTGTTGGCCTGGTCGGCCTCGGTGATCGCGCCGACCGCGATGGTGGCGATGCCGACCTCGTTGCGGATGCGGTCGGCGAACGGCGTCTGGTACATGCGGCCATAGACGGGCTGCGCAGCGCGCGTGGTCTGCCCCGACGACACGTCGATGAAGTCGGCTCCGGCCTCCTTGAAGAGCCGGGCCACCACCACTGCGTCGGCATCGGTGTTGCCGCCCGGCGCCCAGTCGTGCGCCGAGATCCGCACGCTCATGGGCTTGTCCTCGGGCCAGGCGGCGCGCACCGCGCGGAACACCTCGAGCGGATAGCGGCAGCGCGCCTCGATGCCGCCGTTGTATTCGTCGGTGCGCTGGTTGGTGAGCGGACTGATGAAGGACGACAGCAGGTAGCCGTGCGCGCAGTGCAGCTCGAGCCAGTCGAAGCCGCATGCCACCGCGCGGCGCGTGGCGGCGACGAACTGCTCGCGCATCTCGTCCATCTGCGCGCGCGTCATTTCAGCGGGCAACTGGTTCTGTTCGCCGTAGGCAATGGCGCTGGCCGACAGCAGCGGCCAGTTGCCGCTCTCGAGCGGCTCGTCGGTGCCCTCCCAGCCCACGCGCGTCGAGCCCTTGGCGCCGCTGTGGCCAAGCTGCATCGCGATCTTGGCGCTCGACTGCGTGTGCACGAAGTCGACGATGCGCTTGAAGGCCGCCTGCTGGGCGTCGTTGTAGAGGCCGGTGCAGCCGGGCGTGATGCGGCCCTCGGGCGTCGGGCTGGTCATCTCCACGAACACCATCGCGGCGCCGCCGAGCGCGCGTGCGCCCAGGTGCACCAGCAAGAAGTCCTGCGGCACGCCATCGACCGCGCTGTAGGTGGCCATCGGCGACACCAGGATGCGGTTCTTCAGCGTGAGGCCGCGCACCTTGTAGGGCAGCAGCATCGGCAGCGTCGGCTTGCCGCCCGCGAGCCACTGCTCGTAGCCGCCGAGCCAGGCGGTGTCGCGCAGCCGCAGGTTCTCGTGGCTGATGCGCTGCGAGCGCGTGAGCAGCGAATAGGCGAACTGTTCGATCTGCATGCCGGTGTAGCGCGGCACGTTCTCGAACCATTCGGTCGAGTTGCGCGCGGCATTCTGGATCTTGAGCACTTCGACGCTGCGGCGCGCCTCGTAGCCTTCGAGCACATGGTCGACCGTGCCGCCCTGCGCGAACTCGTTGGCCAGGTCGATGGCGTCCTCGAGCGCCAGTTTGGTGCCCGAGCCGATCGAGAAATGCGCCGTGTGCGCCGCATCGCCCATCAGCACCACGGGCACCGAGCGGCCCTCGACCTCGACGCGGTGCGTCCAGCGCTCGCACACCACGCGCGGGAAGCGGATCCAGTTGGCCGAGCCGCGCAGGTGCGTGGCGTTGCTGATGAGCGCGTGCCCGCCGAGGTACTTGGCGAACAGCTTCTCGCAGAAGGCGATGGCTTCGGGCTGTTCCATCTGGTCGATGCCGTGGGCCTTCCACACGGCCTCGGGCGTCTCGACGATGAAGGTCGAGGTCTTGTCGTCGAACTGGTAGGCATGGGCCTGGAACCAGCCGTGCTCGGTCTCCTCGAAGGCGAAGGTGAAGGCATCGAAGGTCTGGTGCGTGCCCAGCCACACGAAGCGGCAGTTGCGCAGGTCGATGTCGGGCTTGAACACGTCGGCATAGCGCTGGCGGATGCGGCTGTTGAGGCCGTCGCTCGCAATCACCAGGTCGGCGTTGTACCTGGCGGCCATGGCCTGGTCGTCGGCCACGTCGGTCTCGAACACCAGCTTCACGCCGAGCGCGAGGCAGCGCTCCTGCAGGATGTTCAGCAGCCGCTTGCGCCCGATGCCGCAGAAGCCGTGGCCGCCCGAGCGCACCTGCCGGCCCTTGAAGAAGACCTGGATGTCGTCCCAGTGGTGGAAATCGTGGCCGATGAGCGCGGCGCTGTCCGCGTCGGCGGCGGCCAGATTGGCGAGCGTCTGGTCGCTGAGCACCACGCCCCAGCCGAAGGTGTCGAAGGGCCGGTTGCGCTCGACCACCGTGATCTCGAGCGCGGGGTTGCGCGCCTTCATCAGCAGCGCGAAGTACAGGCCGGCGGGACCGCCGCCGATGCACAGGATGCGTTGGAGGTCCATGGCGGGGAGGGCGGAGGCGCCGGTGGCGAGGCTGTTCATGGTTGAATAGTTTAGGCATAAACAATCTGCTGTCAATCGGTGCGCTCATCCGTGGCGCTGCCAGGGGCAACGCCATGCAAAAAGGCCAAAAAGTCAATACCATGGCGCACCATGCAAAGCTTGATACCCAAGATCGAGTCGCAGCTTGCGTCGCTGCCGGTGCCCATCGCACTTGAATTGCCTGATGGGCGAAGGGTCGCCAAGCCGGGGTCGCGCGTGACCCTGGCGTTCAGAGAGTGGTCGGCGCTGGCCCAGCTTGCCGCGCGCCAGGTGGGCGCCATCGGCGAGGCCTACGTGGAAGGCAAGGTCCAGATCGAAGGCGCGATGCGCGACATCATCGATGCCACGGTCGGCATGCTGCCGGGCAACCCGGCCGAGACCAACACCACCTGGTGGACCCGCCTGCTGCGGCTCGCCAAGTCGCGCGGCTCGCACACGCTGCACAAGGACGCCGAGCAGATCCAGTTCCACTACGACGTCTCCGACGATTTCTATGCGCTGTGGCTCGATCCGCGCCGGGTCTATTCGTGCGCCTATTTCCGCTCGCCCGACCTCACGCTCGCGCAGGCGCAGGAGGCCAAGCTCGACCACATCTGCCGCAAGCTGATGCTGCAGCCGGGCGAGCGCTTCCTCGACATCGGCTCGGGCTGGGGCGGGCTGCTGCTCTGGGCGGCCGAGCACTACGGCGTGGATGCGACCGGCATCACGCTGTCGAAGAACCAGCACGCGCACGTGCAGCGGCTGATCGAGGAGAAGGGCCTGCAGGGCCGCGTGCGCGTCGAACTGCGCGATTACCGCGAACTTCCGCTCGATGCGCCCTTCGACAAGATCTCATCCGTGGGCATGTTCGAGCATGTGGGTGCGGCCTACATGCCGACCTACTTCCGCCAGATCCATGCACTGCTCAAGCCGGGCGGCCTGGTGCTGAACCACGGCATCACCTCGGGCCAGCTCGACTACCGGCAGCTCGGCGCCGGCATGGGCAACTTCATCGAGAAGTACATCTTCCCCGGCGGCGAACTGCTGCACGTGACGCACGTGCTGCGCGAAACGGCGGCCGCGGGCCTCGAAATGGTCGACACTGAAAGCCTGCGGCCGCACTATGCGCGCACGCTGTGGGCCTGGTCCGATGCGCTCGAGGCGCAGCTCGACACCGCGCTCGAGGTGCTCCGGCGCACCGGCGGACGCCAGGCCGAGAATGCCGAGCGCATCGTGCGCGCTTACCGGCTCTATCTCGCGGGTTCTGCCATGAGCTTCGAGCAGGGCTGGATCTCCCTGCACCAGATGCTTTCCACCAAGCCCGACGGCAAGGTCGACCGGGGCGGGCTGCGCGGCGCGCAATCGGTGTACCCTTTTGCCCGTGACTACATCTACAAATGACCAAGGAAGGACCTGCATGCTCTACCGATTCCAGTCCCGCGCCACGTCGGAGTTCGTGATGCTCGAGGCGCATGCGCGCCAACTGCTCGAGGTCGTCGGCAAGCCGGCGGCGCCGCAGGGCATCATCACCGTCGAACAGATTCCGGCCGCCATTTCCGCACTGGAATCCGCCGTGGCCCGCGAGTCCGGCAACCCGCACAACCACGACGACCATGTGGTCGAAGGCCATGACGACGATGCCGAGAAGCAGCATGTGGGCCTGCACCAGCGCGCCGCGCCACTGCTTCAAATGCTCAAGGGTTCCCTGGCCGAAAGCAAAGACGTGACCTGGACGACATAAGACGCCCCCCGAAGCGCCTGCGGCGCCTACCCCCACCGGGGGCCGCACCCGGCGGCCGGACAAAGCCCGTTCCGCGGGTGCACTTGAAGGAATTCTCAGTTGTCTTCTTTTGCGACTTCTGCGGAACCTTCGCGCCCTCTGCGTTCTGAACCCGAATCCGCGTCTCAGTCCACCTTTGCGCCGGAATCCTTCACGACCTTCGCCCACTTCACGTGCTCGCTGGCGATCAGCTTCGTGAAGTCGGCCGGCGAGTTGCCGCTCGGGATCGCGCCCTGGGCCAGCATCTTCTCCTTGATGGCCGGCGTGGCGAGCGACTTGGCCACTTCCTGCTGAATGCGGTTCACGATCTCGGGCGGCGTGCCGGCCGGCGCGAGCAGGCCGAACCACGAACTCGCCTCGAAGCCCTTGAGCGACGGTCCGCCCGCTTCTTCGACGGTCGGAACGTCGGGCAGGGCCGGTGAGCGCTGAGCGCTCGTCACGGCCAGCGCGGTGAGCTTGCCGCCCTTGATCTGCGCCATCGACGACGGCAGGTTGTCGAACATCACGTCGGCATTGCCAGCCACCATGTCGAGCAATGCCGGGCCCGAGCCCTTGTACGGAATGTGCGCCATGAAGGTGCCGGTCATGCTCTTGAAGAGCTCGCCCGCGAGGTGGATCGAGGTGCCGTTGCCGCTCGAGGCCATGTTGAGCTTGCCCGGGTTCGCCTTCGCGTACTTGATGAAGTCCTGCACGTTGCGGATGTTCAGCGCCTTGGCCTTGTCGGCGTTCATCTCCATCACGTTCGGCACCGCGGCCACGAGCGTGACCGGCACGAAGTCCTTGATCGGGTCGAACGACAGCTTCGGGTAGAGCGCGCGGTTGATGCCGTGCGTGCCGACGGTGCCCATCAGCAGCGTGTAGCCGTCGTTCGCCGACCGCGCGACGATCTCGGCACCCACATTGCCGCCGGCGCCGGCGCGGTTGTCGACGATGAACTGCTGGCCGAAGGCCTTGGAGAGCTCGGGCGCCACGGCGCGCGCGAGGATGTCGGTGGTGCCGCCGGCCGCAAAGGGCACGACGATGCGAACCGGTTTGGTGGGCCAGCTGCCCTGGGCCCACGAGGGCATGGCCGCGAGGGCTGCAACGGCGGCGGCGGAGGCTGCGAGTGCAGCGCGGCGGGTCGGTTTGAATGAAAAAGTCATACGGCGTTTGTACAGGCTAAAGATGGCAGGCGCCGCAGGTGAAACCCCGGGCGATGGACCGTTGATTTTCAGTCAGGCCGCATGCATCCGGTCGGCAAAGCCTTCGCTGCGAAAGCGTTCGAGGATGAAGTCGATGAATACGCGCGTCTTGGCGGGAAGCAGCTTCTTGCTCGGGTAGTAGAGCCAGAGCGCACCGGCGTCGAAGTGCCATGCGGGCAGCAGGCGCACCAGCGCGCCGCTGCGCAGGCCGCGCTCGACGAAGGGCATCGGCAGCATGGCCACGCCCAGCCCCATGAGCGCGGCGTGCGCGATCGCTTCCGGGTCGTTGAAGATCGCGCGCGGGCGCGGCTGCTCGACCGTGGCCTGGCGGCCGTCGGCGTGCTGCAGCGTCCAGCCGCGCAGGCGGCCCGTGGGTGAGGACCGGCGCACCAGCGCGTCGAGGTGGGCCAGGTCGGCGGGCTCGCCGGGCAGCGCGCGGTTCGCGAAGTAGGCCGGTGCCGCCACCGCCACCACGTGGATGCGCGCCAGTTCGCGCGCCACCAGCCCGGGCGGGAGCTCGATGCCGCCGCCGATCGCCGCGTCGAAGCCTTCGCCCACGAGGTCCACCTGCCGGTTGTCGAAATGCCAGTCGGGCAGGATCGCCGGATAGCGCGCCAGGAAGTCGCCCATCATCGGCAGCACGTGCTCGCGGCCGAAGGCCTGGCCCATGCTGACCTTGAGCGTGCCGGCGGGCTGGCCGTCCTGGTGCGCGAGGCCGGCCACCGCGTCCTGCAGCGTTGCGAGTGCGCCGCCGATCTGGCGCAGGAAGCGCTCGCCGCCTTCGGTCAGCGTGAGGCGCCGCGTGCTGCGCTGGAACAGCCGCACGCCGAGCCGGGCCTCGAGCCGCGCCACGTTCTTGCTGACGGCTGCGGGCGTGAGCCCGAGCCGCCGGGCGGCGGCCGAGAAGCTGCCGCTTTCGGCGCTCTGGACAAAGGATTCGAGGTGGTTCAGCGGCGGTGCCATCGCGCCATTTTCAACCATTGGTTGAATCAGATTGCACTGATTGCAGGCTACCGCAAAGGTAATCGAATGCCCAAACTGCGGCTCTCTCTGCAGCAACCAAGGAAATCCACATGGCTCCCACTTCGACCTCCATCCCCCAGACTCTTGCGGGCAAGACCGCCTTCGTGGCCGGCGGCTCGCGCGGCATCGGCGCCGCGATCGTGCGCCGCCTCGCCCAGGACGGCGCGGCCGTCGCCTTCAGCTATTCGAGCTCGGCGGCCGCGGCCGACGCGCTCGTGCGCAGCATCGAGGCCGAGGGCGGCCGCGCGCTGGCGCTCAAGATCGACAGCGCCGACGCCGCCGCGCTCACCGCGGGCATCGACGAGGCCGCGCGCCGCTTCGGCCGCCTCGACGTGCTGGTCAACAGCGCCGGCGTGTTCCTGCCCGGCACCGTCGACGACATGCCGCTCGCCGATTTCGACCGCACCTGGCAAGTCAACGTGCGCGCGATCTTCGTCGCGGCCCAGGCCGCCGTGCGCCACATGGGCGAGGGCGGCCGCATCATCAACATCGGCAGCACCAACGCCGAGCGCGCGCCCTGGCCCGGCTTCAGCGCCTATGCGATGAGCAAGTCGGCGCTCAAGGGCCTGGTGCAGGGCCTCTCGCGCGACCTGGGGCCGCGCGGCATCACGGTCAACAACGTGCAGCCCGGCCCCGTCAACACCGACATGAACCCGGCCGACGGCCCCAACGCCGCCGCGATGCACGGACTGATGGCCCTGGCGCGCCATGGCCGGCCCGAGGAAATCGCCGCGATGGTGGCCTACCTCGCAGGGCCCGAAGCGGGCTTCGTGACCGGCGCCAGCCTGAACATCGACGGCGGATTTGCGGCCTGATCAGCCGGCGCGCTGCACGGCCGCGACGAGCTTGTCGAGCGTGGCGTCGAACTGCGCCAGTTCGTCGCGCGACACGCCCGCGAACAGCTCGGCCTCGCGCTCGCGTGCCAGCGCGCTCACGGTCGCATGCAGCGTCTTGCCGACC
>CAMLCW010000263.1 GCA_946478645.1 uncultured Variovorax sp. | reverse complement strand
GTCCAGATACCCGCTGGCCTGGGTCTCGGTGATCGTGTAGGTGCCCGGCGCGCGGCAGCCAGAAGTGGAACGGGAACTGCGCGCTCTTGGTGAAGGCGCCGAGCAGGATGAGCACGAGCGCCGTCGGGTAGAGCGCATGGGCCCGGATCTCGTTGCCCGAGGCGAGCACCACGTCGAGCTCGTAGCTGCCTGCGATGCGGCCCAGCACCAGCACGCCGGCCAGCAGGCAGAGCCCGCCCGCGCCGGTGACCGTGAGCGCCATGCGGGCACCGCGGCGTGCCTCGCGCCGGTGGTGCCAGTAGCCGATCAACAGGAACGAGAACAGGCTGGTGAGCTCCCAGAACAGCACCATCTGGATCAGGTTGCCCGAGAGCACCACGCCGACCATCGCGCCCATGAAGGCGAGGAAGAACGAGAAGAAGCGCGGCACCGGGTCGGACGGCGACATGTAGTAGCGCGCATAGAGCACCACCAGCGCGCCGATGCCGAGCACCAGCATGCAGAAGAGCCATGCGAAGCCGTCCATGCGGAACACGAGGTCGAGGCCCAGTTCGGGCAGCCATTCGATCCGCTCGCGCAGCACGTTGCCCTGGGCGATCTGCGGAAAGTACCAGGCGGCCTGCACGGCACAGCCCAGCGCCACGAGGCCCGCCAGTGTCGACTCCCGGTTGCGCGCATTGGACGGCATCAACGCGGCCAGCACGCTGGCAATGAAGGGGAGGGCGACGAGGAAGACCAGGGGCATTGCGTCCGATTCTATCGACCGGACCTCCGGCGGGCGCCGCCAAAGCCGGGCCCGACGGCCGGCTTTGCGCGATCAGCCGGCGAACGCCTGCACGCTGCGGATGCCGAGCCAGGTCGCGACGAGCGAGCCGCCAAGGTGCGCCGATGCAGTGAGCAGGGCCACGCCCAGGCGGCCCTCGAGCAGCATCGTCACGACCTCGGCCGAGAAGCTCGAGAAGGTCGTCAGGCCGCCGAGGAAGCCGGTCACCAGCGCGAGCCGCCAGACCGGGTCGAGGTCGGGCAGCAGCTGGAAGGCCGCGATCGCCATGCCGATCAGGTAGCCGCCGATCAGGTTGGCGGCCAGCGTGCCCCAGGGCATGAGCCCGCCGGCACCGAACCAGAGCGCGAGGCCCCAGCGCGCGAGCGCGCCGACGGAAGCGCCCAGGCAGATGGCAACGATCGGAAGCAGCATCGGCCTATTGTCGGCGGCTCGGCGCGGCGGTTCAGGGTGCCATCTGCTGCGGCAGCCAGGTGACGAGCTGCGGCACGAAATAGATGAGGAGCACCGCCGCCACCATGAGCAGGAACATCGGCAGCGTCACGCGCGCGATGTAGAGCAGGTCTCTCCCCGTCATGCCCTGCAGCACGAACAGGTTGAACCCCACCGGCGGCGTGATTTGCGCCATCTCGACCACCAGCACGACGAAGATGCCGAACCAGATCGGGTCGATGCCGGCCGCGAGCACGGTCGGCATGATGACGCCCATGGTCAGCACCACCATCGAGATGCCGTCGAGGAAGCAGCCCAGCACGATGTAGAACACCGCGAGCATCGCGATCAGCTGGAACCTCGAGAGGCCCAGCGATCCGATCCATTCGGCCAAGTGGCGCGGCAGCCCGATGTAGCCCATGGCCAGCGTGAGGAAGGCGGCACCGGCGAGGATCAGCGCCATCATGCAGTAGAGCCGCGTGGCACCGAGCAGCGCTTCCTTGAAGCTGTTCCAGTTGAGCGAGCCTTGCGCGCCCGAGATGACCAGCGCCCCCACCACGCCCAATGCCGCCGCCTCGGTGGCGGTGGCGATGCCGGCGTAGATGGAGCCGAGCACCGAAAGGATCAGCAGCGCCACCGGAATCAGCGACAGCGAGGCCTTGAGCTTCGCGCCCAGCGGCAGCTTTGCATCGGCCGGCGGCACGTGCTCGGGATGCCGCAGCGCCCAGAACATGATGTAGCCCGAGAACAGCAGCGCGAGCAGGATGCCCGGCACCACGCCCGCGATGAACAGGCGGGCGATCGAGACGTCGGCGCTCACGCCATAGACGATCATGATGATCGACGGCGGGATCAGGAGGCCCAGCGTGCCCGCGCCCGCCAGCGTGCCGATGACCATGTCGTCGGGGTAGCCGCGCCGCTTGAGCTCGGGCAGGCTCATCTTGCCGATGGTGGCGCAGGTCGCCGCGCTCGAGCCCGAGACCGCCGCGAACACGGCGCATCCCACCACGTTGGTGTGCAGCAGGCGCCCCGGCAGGCTCTGCATCCAGGGCGCGAGGCCCTTGAACATGTCCTGCGAGAGCCGCGTGCGGAACAGGATCTCGCCCATCCAGATGAAGAGCGGCAGCGCGGTCAGCGTCCAGCTCGAGGCCGAGCCCCAGATGGTCACGGCCATCGCGTCGCCCGCGGGGCGCGACGAGAAGACCTGCATTGCGATCCATGCGACGCCCGAGAGCGTGAGCCCGATCCAGACGCCGCTGCCGAGAATGAGGAACAGCGCCGCGATCAGCAGCCCGGCAATGGCGATGTCACTCATGGCGCAGCGCCTCCGCACCCTCGGCCCTGGCCGGGCGGCCGCGCCACTCGATCACGAACTCGTCGAGTGCCGCAATGGCGAACACCAGCGCGCCGGCCGCCATCGACAACTGCGGCAGCCACAGCGGCGTGGCGTCGTTGCCGGTCGAGATGTCATGGAACTCGTGCGACTGCAGCACCAGCCGCACGCTGTACCAGGCGAACAGCAGCGCCAGCACCGCACCTGCCGCCATGGCCCAGCGCTCGAGCCAGCGCTGCGCGCCGGGCGGCAGATGCTGCAGCACCAGCGTGACGCGGATGTGTTCGCCGCGCTTGAGGGTGTGCGCGAGGGCCAGAAAGCCGGCGCCCGCCATCAGGTAGCCGGCATAGGCGTCGATGCCCGGCACGTTGAAATGCAGCTGGCGGCTGACGATCGACAGCAGCACCATCGCCAGCAGGCCGATCATGAAAAGCGCCGCCAGGGCGGCGGCGCTGTGGTAGAGGAAGTCGAGTGCTTTTCGCATCGGGCGCGGTGCGGACTCGGCTCACATCTTCTTGTAGGCGTCGACCACGGCCTGGCCTTCGGGGCCGGCTTTCTCGAGCCATTCCTTGATCATGGTGTCGCCGACCTTCTTCATGTCGGCCTTGAGCGCGGCCGAGGGCGCGTGCACCGTCATGCCGTTCTTCTTGAGCAGGTCGAGGTACTCGACGTTCTTCTTCTTCGACAGTTCCCAGCCGCGCTTCTCGGCGTCGGCCGCGGCCTTGCGCACGGCTTCCTGCACAGGTTTGTCGAGCGCGTCGAAAGCCTTCTTGTTCATGAGCACCGCGTTCTTCGGCAGCCAGGCCTGCGTGTCGTAGAAGTTCTTGATGTATTCGAAGGTCTTGGTGTCGTAGCCGGTCGAGCCCGACGACATGTACGACTCGATCACGCCGGTGGCCATGGCCTGCGACAGCTCGGCCTGCTGCACGGTGACGGGCTGCGCGCCGACGAGCTCGCCGATGCGCGCGGTGGCGGGGCTGTAGGCGCGCCACTTCACGCCCTTGAGGTCGGCGGCCGACGCGATCTCCTTCTTCACGAAGATGCCCTGCGGCGGCCAGGCCACCGTGTAGAGCAGCACGATGCCCTGCTCGGCCAGCTTCTTCTCGAGCGCGGGTTTCTGCGCCTGGTAGAGCTTCCAGGCCGCGTCGTAGCTGTCGGCCAGGAACGGGATTCCGTCGGCGCCGAACATCTGCCATTCGTTCTGGTAGTTGACCAGCAGGATCTCGCCGAGCTGCGCCTGGCCGCCCTGCACCGCGCGCTTGATCTCGGGCGCCTTGAACAGGGAGGCGTTGGCGTGCACCGTGATCTTGAGCTTGCCGCCGCTGCCCTTGTCGACGTCGCTCGCGAACTGCATGTTGTTCTCGGTGTGGAAGTTGCTCGCCGGATAGGCGGTGGGCAGGTCCCACTTGGTCTGCGCGAAGGCTGCGGCGCCGAGGGTCAGGCCAGCGAGGGCGATGCCGAACTTGTGATTCATGGGCTCTCCGGACGTAAGTAGTAGTGAAACGAAGGCCAGCATACGTGCAAATTCCGGGCCACTTGTGAGGCATTTCCCTGCCACGCGGGGCCGGCGTAGGTGCGGGCGCAGCGTGCGGTGGGCATGAAAAAGCCGCCTCGGCGGGCGGCTGGTTTCTCGCAGCCGAAGCTGCGTCGGTTCAGGGCTTGGCGGGCTTGGAAGCCTTGGCTTCGGGCGCTGCGGCAGCGGGCTTGGCCGCGCCAGCGGACGGAGTGGCCGCGGGCGCGGCGGCCGGCGCGCTGAACGCCTTGCCATTGACCGTGAGCCCTTCGCCCGAGAGCTTCTCGGCGGTCTTGTCCTTCACGCCCTTGACGCGCTGCATCAGGTCGGCCCAGTCCTTGAACTCGCCTTGCTTGCGTGCGTCGAGGATGCGCGTCGACATGGCCGGGCCCACGCCCTTGATGCCATCGAGCTCGGCCGCCGTGGCCTTGTTGACGTCGACCGCGGCGAAAGAGGCGGCGGCACACAGCATCGCCAATGCGGCGAAGATTTTCTTCAGCATGATCTTGAACTCCCTGATGGTTGATCGAACTTCCGCCGGCGAGGTGCCGGCGCGCGTTCAACGGATCAGAAAGACGTGCGTTGACGGCGCGGTCGCTTGCGGCCGCCGATGTGACCATTGTTCCCAACCATGGCTGGAATATGGCTCAGAGCTCCTCGACGCGGCGCGGCGGATAGCTGTCCCAAGCCTGGCATCCGGGGCAGTGCCAGAAGTACTGGTGCGCCTCGAAGCCGCAGGCGGCGCAGCGGTAGCGCATCAGGGGGCGCGTGGCCTGGTCGAGCGCGCGCTGTACCTGCGGATGGAACTGCTCGTGTTCGAAGCGCTCGCCGGCCAGCCAGCGCGACGCAGCCACGAGCGAGGGCTGTTGTGCCAGGTGCGCGATGTAGCCGTCGCGCGGCGCGAGCGGCTCGCCGTCGGCGGCCGGCGTGGCCGCATGGGGCGCGCCGCCCAGTGCGATCAACGCCTCGAGCACGTCGATCGAAGGCGATTCGGCATAGCGCCGTTGCAGCAGTGCCTGCGCCTCGGTCTCGCGGTGTGCCGCCACGGCCGCCTGCTGCAGCGCCGCGGCATAGAGCGGCAGCGCGAGCGGCGCGGTGTCGACCAGCGCCAGCAGCGTGTCGAAGGCGGCGTTCGCATCGCCATTGCGCAGTTGCAGCGTGGCGGTGTCGATGGCGGGGCGCGGCGCCTGCGGCGCCTGGGCTACGGCTTCGGCGAGCAGGCGGGCGGCCGCTGCCAGGTCGCCCGCGGCCGCCTGCTCGGCGGCCTGCTCGCAGAGGTGGTGCGCGCGGCGCGTGCTGTAGCTCGCCTGGTCGGACTCGTCGAGCTTGCGCGCCACCTCGGCCGCCTGGGTCCATTCGCGCGAGCGCTCGTAGATGGCCAGCAGCGCGAGCCGTGCTTCGTTCTCGTAGCGCGTGCCTTCGAGCTTCTGCAGCGCGGCTTCGGCGCGGTCGAGCAGCCCGGCGCGCAGGAAGTCCTGCGACAGCGCATGCTGCGCGCGCTCGCGGTCGGCACGGCTCAGGTCGCCGCGGCCGAGCAGGTGCTCGTGCACGCGCACGGCGCGCTGGTATTCGCCACGGCGGCGGAACAGGTTGCCGAGCGCAAAGTGCAGCTCCTGCGTGTCGGGGTCGTTCTGCACGGCCTCGATGAAGGCATCGATGGCCTGGTCCTGCTGCTCGTTGAGCAGGAAGTTGAGGCCCCGGAAATAGGCCCTGGGCGCCTGCCGGTTCTCCAGCTTGAGCTGGCGCAGGTCGAAGCGCGATGCGAGCCAGCCCAGCACGAAGGCGACGGGCAGGCTGATCAGCAGCCAGCTGGGATCAAAGTCCATGTTGACGTGCGGCCGGGAGGTCGGTGGCGGAAAGGGCCGGCGCCGGCGCGGGGGCCGCGGCGGGCGGGCCCGGCATGGGCTGGACTTGCGGCGCGGCGGAAGCCGGCTGCGCGGCCGCCGCGGCGCGGTGCTTCCACCACCCCGGCAGCATGCCGAGCGCGCCCACCACGAGCCCGCCCGCGAAGGCCGCAAGCACGACCAGCACCAGCGGCGCGCGCCAGTGCGTGCCGAAGAAGAAGTACACCGTGGCGTCGTGCTGGTTGTTCAGCGCGAACGCGAAGAGCGTAAAAAAAATGGCTGCCTTGAGCAGCCACAGGAGGTATTTCATAGCCGTTCCCGTAGCCGGGGGCATTTTACGGTTGCTGCCCTCATGTGCGGCTCAGGCCTTCCGGTCCGGGGCCGTTGCAGTGGCGCCGAGTTCGGCGGTGCGCGCATCGACGGCCTCGCGCAAGGCCTTGCCGGGCTTGAAGTGAGGCACGCGCTTTTCGGGGATCTGCACGCTTTCGCCCGAACGTGGGTTGCGTCCGATGCGCGGCGGGCGCCGCGTGACCGAGAAGCTGCCGAACCCGCGGATCTCGATGCGGTGCCCGCGCACGAGCGCGTCGCTCATCGCGTCGAGGATGGTCTTGACCGCGTATTCGGCATCGCGGTGCGTCAGCTGCGCAAAGCGGGCTGCGAGTTCTTCGACAAGATCGGAGCGGGTCATAGGCCAGGCAAACAAATAACGGGGACGAAAAAAAAGACAGAGCGGCCCCAGGGCCTGCTCTGTCTTCGGACTCGACTTACTTGCTGTCGTTGTTGTCCAGCTTGGCGCGCAGCAGGGCGCCCAGGCTCGTCGTGCCCGCGTTCTCGCGTGCCGACTGCTGGCTCAGGTTGGCCATGGCGCCTTGCTCGTCGACCATGTCCTTCTGCTTGATCGACAGCTGGATGTTGCGGGTCTTGCGATCCACGTTCACGACGATGGCGGTGACTTCGTCGCCTTCCTTCAGCACGTTGCGGGCATCTTCAACGCGGTCGCGCGAGATTTCCGAAGCACGGAGGTAGCCGATGATGTCTTCGCCGAGGTCGATTTCAGCGCCGCGGGCGTCCACGGTCTTGACCTTGCCGGTCACGATCTGGCCCTTGTCGTTCACGGTGGTGAACGTGGTGAACGGATCGCTGTCGAGCTGCTTGATGCCGAGGCTGATGCGCTCGCGGTCGACGTCGACAGCCAGCACGATCGCTTCGACTTCCTGGCCCTTCTTGTAGTTGCGAACGGCGGTTTCGCCGGCTTCGTTCCACGAGAGGTCGGACAGGTGCACCAGGCCGTCGATGCCGGCAGCCAGGCCCACGAACACGCCGAAGTCGGTGATCGACTTGATCGGACCCTTGACGCGGTCGCCGC